>JAHIVM010000334.1 GCA_018816665.1 Candidatus Zixiibacteriota bacterium | reverse complement strand
CGATCCAGGGAACCAGAATTCTGGGGTCGTCCTTCAGCCGGTCAAAAAACTTGCCGGGGCCCGTGAATACTTCCCACAGACCCTTGAACGACAATCCACTCTCTACATGACCCGGGGGGTCTAACTGGACGGGTTCAGCACCTTGCACCTTATACCTCACTTGCTCTCAGTTTAGACGTGTTCTGACCGGGCAAAGTTTCATCGCCGGTCAGCTAAATAGGCTGTAGTTACAATATGGTACCGACCCCCACCGGGATTATTCAATAAAAAAGAGGCCGGAGGTTGTCCGGCCCCTTTTGTCGCTATTCTCAAGCGCAGATTATTTGCCAAACAAGGCCGCACCAACCACCAGCGATACAATCGCCATGAGCTTGATGAGGATGTTCATGGACGGACCGGACGTATCCTTGAAGGGATCACCGACCGTATCACCAACAACCGCCGCCTTGTGTGCGTCGGAGCCTTTGCCGCCGTGGGCACCGGCTTCGATGTATTTCTTGGCGTTATCCCAGGCACCACCGGCGTTGGCCATCATCAGGGCCATCATCACACCGGCCATGGTCGCACCGGCCAGCATGCCGCCAAGCGCTTCTTTGCCGAGCAGGGCGCCGGTCACGATCGGAGCCAGAATGGCCACGAGACCCGGAGCTACCATCTGCGCCAGGGCGCCGGTGGTGGCGATTTCCACACAACGTGCGGTATCCGGTTTGGCTGTGCCTTCCATGAGACCCTTGATCTCACGGAACTGCCTGCGGACCTCTTCTACCATCTTAGCTGCAGCTTTGCCGACCGCAGTCATGGTCATGGCCGCCACCAGGAACGGCAGTGAGCCACCAAAGAAGAATCCGATAACAACCTTCACATTCATGATATTGATGCCCTCGAGTCCGACCGCCGAGCAGTAGGCCGAGAACAGAGCCAGCGCGGTCAAAGCCGCAGAACCGATGGCAAACCCCTTGCCGATAGCGGCAGTGGTGTTGCCCAGCGAGTCCAGACGGTCCGTGATTTCACGGACTTCCGGACCAAGGCCGGACATTTCGGAGATACCACCGGCGTTGTCAGCAATCGGACCGTAAGCATCGACGGACATCGTCACGCCGATCGTCGCCAACATACCCACACCGGCGATACCGATGCCGTACAGGCCGGCGAAACTGAATCCGGTGTAGATGGCTGCACAGATCACGATAACCGGCAGCACCACCGACTCCATACCAACGGCCAGGCCGTTGATGATGTTGGTCGCGGCACCGGTCAGTGATGACTCGGCGATATCGCGTACGGGCTTTGCAGCCGTATAGTATTCGGTCAGCAAGCCAAGGATAATGCCCGCGACATTACCTGCAAGAATGGCCCAGAACACATTGTGATCCAGACCGAGCTTGTCAATAATGAACCAGGAACCGATCAGCATGAGCACCGCGCCGACGTAAGTCACGAGACGCAGTGTGGCGGCCGGATTCATCTTCGAGAACAGACGCACCGAGAGGACGCCCAGAATCGATGCCAGAGCACCGAAAGCTACGATAAGAAGCGGGAGTTCCATATACTTCAGCCGCAGGGCCGCGTCGCTGAACAGAACCGCGCCCGAGGTGGCGGCGATAGCTATTGTGGCAATCACCGAGCCGCAGTACGACTCAAAAAGGTCAGCGCCCATACCGGCCGTGTCACCAACGTTGTCACCAACGTTGTCGGCGATCACCGCAGGATTACGCGGATCGTCTTCCGGAATGCCGGCTTCGACCTTTCCCACGAGGTCGGCGCCGACATCAGCAGCCTTGGTGAAAATACCGCCGCCCACGCGAGCGAACAGTGCGATCGACGACGCACCCATGGCGAAACCGTTGATGACGGACGCCGTTTCGGGCTTGCCGAAAATCCAGAAAGCCACGCCGACACCAATCAGACCCAGGGAGGCCACGGTCATTCCCATCACGGCGCCGCCGGAGAAGGCAATCGACAAAGCTGTCGGCTGACCGTGATCCTTGGCCGCCGCACAGGTACGGACATTAGCAGCCGTTGCGGCCTGCATACCGATATACCCGGCGAGCATGGAGCACAAAGCGCCACCCAGGAAGGCATAGGCGGTTTTGTCGCCAACAAAGAAAAAGAGCAAGGCTCCCACGATGACGATGAAAATCGCCAGGATTGAGTATTCCCGTTTAAGAAATACCATCGCGCCGTCATGAATGACACCGGCGATCTCTTTCATCGTATCAGTTCCGGCCGGACGAGATTTGATCCAGGCGAAAAGAGCAAGAGCAAAGATCAATCCAACCACACCGATAAGGGCGGACAACATACCCGTATCCATTGACACCCTCACTTGTTAAGATTATACTAGTCAGTCAGTTACGTTTTTCCGCTGCCAAATTTACGGGGCAATATATCCCCCGACGCCCACTTAAGCAAGTGAAAATTATCACTTTTGCCCAATGAACCGGACGCACAAAGACCCCGCAACTACGGGGTCTTTGTCAGGTAATACGATCAGCCTCACACCCTGTTGGCGGCTTTGTCTTCCAGCTCCTCAATATGCTTCTCCGCAGCCACCGCCGCCGTGGTTCCGTCACCCACAGCATTGGTCACCTGGCGCACCAGTTGAGCACGTACATCACCACACGCAAATATCCCCTTGATGGAGGTCTCCATGCGGGAATCGGTCAGGATATACCCGCCCTCATCCACCTTGATCGAATCCGGCAACGTGCCGGTATTGGGGTGGAACCCGACATACACGAAAATGGCCCCGACATCCAGTTTTGACGTCTCCCCCGTCTTGACATTCTTAATAGTGAGATCGGTCACCCGGGTATCATCGCCGTTGATACTCTCAACCACGGAATCCCAGACAACTTCAACCTTCTCGTTGTCAAAGGCGCGCTGCTGGATGATTTTTTGTGCCCTGAGTTTGTCCCGGCGGTGTATGATATATACCTTGGCGCCGAACTTGGTGAGATAGGTACCCTCCTCAACCGCCGCATCGCCGCCCCCAACCACCGCGATCACCTGATCCCGAAAGAAAGCACCGTCGCATATGGCGCAATACGAGACACCCCGCCCGGAATACTCGGCCTCGCCGGGAACGCCCAGCTTGACCGGAGAACCACCGGTGGAAATAATCATGGCCTTACCGCGGTAAACGTTGCCCGAGGCACACCGGGCGATGCGATAGTCGCCCTCGCACACGATCTCGGACACTTCTTCCATCTCGATCTCCAGGCCGAATTTTTTGGCGTGATTGGTGAATTTCTCGGCCAGTTCCGAACCCTGAATGTGCTCGAACCCGAGATAGTCCTCCACCTCGCCGGTAATCGCGATTTGTCCGCCCGGCAGGTACTTTTCCAGGCACACCGCCTTGCGGTTGGCTCTCGCCGAATACAAACCGGCACAAAGCCCACCGGGGCCGCCGCCAACTATAATCACATCATAGTCTTTTACGTCTGCCATCAAGCTACCCTCTTTATTCGACTCAATCAAAACTGTTCTTTCTGCTTTGCCGATTACAACGTTTTTTCACCGCCCGGGTTCAGCATCTGTCGCCCGGCTACCAGTCTATGCCCTTCTGCGCCAGAATGCCCTTCTGGTAGGGGTGTTTCACCTCACGCATTTCGGTCACGAGATCGGCCCGCTCCTGCAGCCATTGCGGCGCTCCCCGACCGGTTATGACCATGTGTTGCCGCTCGCCGACGGCGCTAATCAACGATTCCGCTTCTTCCCGGGTCACCAGCCCAAGGTCCATGGCCACATTGAGTTCATCGAGAATTATCAGGCGGTACTTGCCGGACGCTATCTTCTCACGGGCCAGTTCGACCCCTTTGCGGGCAGCCTCACGATGTACTTCGAAATCCTTGGTGTCATCGACTATCCCGACAAAGCCTTCGCCGATAACGTGTGACTCCACGTAGGGTTCAAGTGCCTTAAGCCCTTTCAGCTCGCCGTATTTCCAACTGCCTTTGACGAATTGTATCAGACAGATATCCCATTTATAACCAATTGCCCGCACGCACATGCCCAGCGCGGCGGTGGTTTTCCCTTTGCCGTCGCCGGTATACACCACCAGCAGGCTTTTCTGTTGATCTTCGCCCATTTCGTTCCTCCTGATCTATCGCCTATAGTAAGAAAGCGCGAGCGCTGCCAAAAGTGTTTTTTCGCGGTCGCAGACGCGTGCAAATGCCACACAAAAAGACCTATTTAGTAGTTGACTTTTAGGTCTATTTTCCTTTATATCAAACTATAGAGTCCCAGGTACCCGTCTATTACTCAATGCAGTGCGGTAGACCGGGCGACGGAGCAGTGCAAGGAAACGCGCGTATGCAGTTTACAAAGGCTGAAGAGTACGGGATGTTCGGAGTACTGTACCTGGCTGAGGCGGACCGCTCTCGGGTAGTCCCCTTATCTGAAATCTCCCAGGCACAAGAAATTCCGGAGAAATTCCTGGCAAAAATTTTCCAGTCCCTGTCCAAGGCTGGTATTGTCCGCTCCCATCGCGGTGTCCGCGGCGGCTTCACGCTTGCCAAGGATCCTGCGTCAGTGAATGTCAAAGACGTCCTGGAAACGATTCAGGGCCCCTACCACCTCATGAAATGCACCGAAAGTATGGCGAATTGCAATCGTGACCCGGAGCAATTCTGCGCTTTGCGTGAGGTGTTGAAAATCGCGGAGGAGCGGCTGGTGTCCGTATTCGAGCAGTTTACGCTCACCGACCTCGTGAAGTGGCAGAAGACGGGCGGGACCGTCCCGGTGTCAACAACCGAGTGAAATGACCGATATCCTATTGCTTTCCCAAGTCTTTTCGTTATCTTCCCGGGAAATTTTGGCGTGAAAAGATTTGGGAAGCATATATGGGTGTCATGTCCGACAGATGGATCATCGAGATGGCCGAGCGCCATCGGATGATCGAACCGTTTGAACAGGAACAGGTTCGGCAGGGCATCAGCTACGGTGTATCGTCCTACGGATACGATTTCCGTCTTGGCGACGAATTCAAGGTTTTCTCCCCCGACCGGGTTACAGAACTGGATCCCAAACAGGATATGTCGGGGCATTTTACGGACCAAAAGTCAGATTCTATTCTGATCCCCCCCAATTCCTTCGTTCTCGCGCGATCTTTGGAGTATTTCCGGATCCCTCGCGATGTCGTCACGGTTTGCACGGGCAAGTCAACCTATGCCCGGTGTGGCATTGTTGTCAACGTAACTCCCTTTGAGCCGGAATGGGAGGGGTTTGCGACATTATCGCTGGCCAATACCGCCCCCCGGCCGACCCGGGTTTACGCCAATGAAGGTATTGGCCAGTTGCTGTTCCTCCAGGCCGTCGAGGTCTGCCAGGTTTCATATAGAGACAAAAAGGGTAAGTATCAGTCACAAAAAGAGATTACGCTCTCGAAAACGGAGTAAGGCTGCCGATAACTGCCGTACGTTGATTGGCACGCAGGGATTGTAGTTAGGAGTTGAGACTTATGACATCCGCATCGAAGAATACATCTACCGGCAGGCGCCGGATGGTCACTATCGACGGTAATAGCGCGGCGGCGTATGTTGCTCATGCGACCAACGAAGTTATTGCCATTTACCCCATTACGCCTTCATCGGGTATGGGTGAAATCGCCGATGAAAAATCGGCCCGGGGCGAAAAAAACATCTGGGAATCCATCCCCAGTGTCGTGGAAATGCAGTCGGAAGCCGGCGCCGCCGGTGCCGTCCACGGCGCTCTGACAACCGGTGCCCTGACCACTACGTTTACCGCCTCTCAGGGCCTGTTGCTGATGATCCCAAATATGTTCAAAATCGCCGGCGAATTGACACCGACCGTGTTCCATGTGACGGCGCGCGCCGTTGCCACCCACGCTCTGTCGATTTTCGGCGACCATTCCGACGTTATGGCCTGCCGGTCCACCGGTTTCGGACTCCTCTGCTCCGGTTCGGTCCAGGAAGTCATGGATATGGCGATTATCTCTCAGGCGGCGGCCCTCAAAAGCCATCTCCCGTTTGTGCATTTCTTTGACGGTTTCCGGACCTCGCACGAAGTCCAGAAGGTCGAAGAGATCACCTTTGACGATATGCGCGCCATGCTGCCGCACGAGCTCATCGCTCCCCAGCGCTCCCGCGCCCTGTCGCCGGATCATCCGACTATCAAGGGGACCTCGCAGAACCCCGATGTGTTTTTCGCCTCGCGTGAAACCATCAACAAGTATTACGCCGCTGCCCCGGGTCTTGTCCAGGAGGCTATGGACAAGTTTGCCGGCCTGGTCGGACGTCAATACCGCCTGTTCGACTATGTTGGGCATCCCGAAGCGGAACGCGTGATCGTGATCATGGGCACCGGTGCCGAAGTCGTCCACGAATCCGTGGATCAGCTTGTGGCCAACGGCGAGAAGGTCGGCGTCATCAAGGTCCGGCTCTACCGCCCGTTTGCCTCCGAGGCTTTCGCCGCCACCCTGCCCAAAACCGTTCAAAAGATTTCCGTTCTCGACCGCACCAAGGAGCCGGGCTCCGTTGGTGAGCCGCTGTATACCGATGTCCAGGCTGCGCTTGACGAAGCCTTTGACATGGGCTGGAAACATCCGGCCAAGCGCCCAATGGTGGTCGGCGGCCGATATGGACTGGGCTCGGCCGAGTTTAATCCCCCGATGGTCAAGGCGGCCTTTGACAATCTGAAAGCCGATCGGCCGAAAAATCACTTCACCGTTGGTATCAATGATGACGTCACCGGTTCCTCACTGGTGTCGGACCACTCGTTCAATCTCGAAGGCGAGAACTTCCGCGGCCTGTTTTACGGTCTCGGTGCTGACGGTACCGTCGGTGCCAACAAAAACTCGATCAAAATCCTCGGCGAGAATACCGACAACTTCGCCCAGGGTTATTTCGTGTATGATTCCAAAAAAGCCGGTGCCATCACGGTGTCCCATGTGCGCTTCGGCAAAAAACTGATTCGCAAACCGTACCTGATTTCGTCCGGCCAGTTTGTTGCCTGTCACAACTTCTCCTTCCTCGAGAAGTATGACATGCTCAGCAGCTTGACTGAAGGTGGTACCTTCCTGTTGAACTCGCCGTTCGGCAAGGACGAGGTGTGGGATAACATCCCGATGGAAGTCCAGAAGCAGCTGATCGCCAAAAAAGCGAAGTTCTATGTTATCGACGCTATCGCCCTGGCCAAAGAGCTGGGACTCGGTCAGCGAATCAACATGATCATGCAGACGGCTTTCTTCAAGATCTCGGG
>JAHIVM010000333.1 GCA_018816665.1 Candidatus Zixiibacteriota bacterium | reverse complement strand
TCATTTCCTACCTCTCACCGTTGTGATTGTCAATCAACGGAATGCCAAACAGACGTTCCAGTGCCATGATGTCCCGGTGCATCGCCAGATATAGATCGTTGCGCTCGCGCTCCAGGTCCAGCAGCGTGCGTTGACTCTCGAGCAACATTGTATACGGCACCCGTCCCGCCCGATAGGCATCAGACAAATCCCCAAACGCCGCCTCGGCAGCCGGGAGCATCACGCCATCCAGGCGAGCGAGATTCTCGTTGAGTTGGGTCAGGTGCCCGTGGACGGCCTGCAATTCTGCCCGGGCATCGGCCAGAGCCTGCAAACGCTCGGCCCGGGCGGCTTCCTGCTGACGACGCAATGCCATGACCGTGCCGCGATTGCGGTTGAAAAACGGCAACGGCAGCGATGCCGACAGCATGAACGTGTTGTTGTTGTCCGCCTCGTTCCGCTTCATCCCGCCTCCCAGGTTGAGGGTCGGTCGGGCAGCCAGGCGGGCGGCCTCGGCCTGCGCGTCAAGATGCGCCTCGTCGGCGCGCCACAGCACAACATCGCGGCTGGACTCAAGCAGCGTGGTCAATGTTGTCAGTTCAGGCAAGGACGGACGTTCTGTATTAATCCGCAACACCGGCAGCTTCTCGCCGGCCTCCTGCCACAGTGACACCAGGCGAAACTGCATGGCCCTGAAATCCGCTGCCGCCGTTCGGCTTTCGGTTTCGGCACGGGCTCGCTCCAGCTCGGCAAGGCGCAGCTCGACCGACATTGTAGCACCCTTGTCCACGCGTATACGGATCGATTCGACAAGATCTGCGAGCAGTTGCTCAGAATGCAGCCTCAGACCGTAGCCCTGCTGGGCATAAGCCACATCCAGAAAACGAGCCTTCGTTTCAAGATAGAGGTCGAAAGCGTTTTGACGAACCGCCAGCGTCTCGAGTTCCACCTCGCGGCCGGCTGCCCGGCGCTCAGCGTCGCGTGCCCCCCAGAGATCAAAATCCTGTGATATGCCGATCGAAACTTCAGCCTCGCTGAAACCCGGGGCATCCCAGCCAAGTTGCTCGGCCTCAAGGGCCAGTTCGGGATTGGGACGGCGGCCAGCCTGCTCGGCTCTGGCCTCGGCTGCCTGCCCCGTATGCCGCCCGGCAATCAGCGTGCCGTTGGCCCGTCCTACCAGGGCCAGAACATCGGCCAGCGACAGCGTGTCTGACGACGGTATCGTCGCAACCGACGACACAAACGGATCGGCCCAGGGTTCGGGCAGGTCCGATCCCATAAGCGTGCCACCGCAAAACCAGAGTATCAACACCGGCACAAAGACGTAAGCGTGCCGGACGTATAGATGTCTATTCATAATCTCCTCATCTCGTGGACAATCTGTAGCGTGAGGCTAGATACTCTCGCTCACCGCTTGGGTCGCCATCGGACGACCGCACACCATTGTTCAGAGATGAGGAATCAGCAGATCAGCACGATTGTGGAGAGACACGCAGCAGCCACCGCGGGTGGCGCCGGTGTAGTCGGCAACACGAACAGGCTGTTGGCAGCTACAGGCACGGCAACTGAAGCCATTGTGCCGGCCGGTGCTGTTTCAGGGGCGATTCGACGCAACAGCCGGATTCCGGAATTCTGTTTGGGGTGCAGGAACAGCCCCACCAGCTGCACATCGCGACAATTACCGCAACCTTCGGCATCACTCATCGCGACTGCATGAGCAAGCGCGGCGGATTCGTGCTCATGGACCTCCTCGACCACCAGGTGATCGTTATGACCAAAGCACACTACCAGCGTCTGCTGAAACAGCAGAATGACCATCAGCATAAGGCCTACCAACAGCCAGCACCTGGAAGCTTTACATTGTCCGGTTGTCATGTCAGCTTAAACGTCCCATTTCCCGGTCGGTTCCAGTACGGTGGCAGCCGGTCGATTATCCGACCGTTGGCTCCCAACCGCAATCGACCCGGAATATACACAAATGGGTGCAGAAGGCAACCCGGATCATGCGGATGTCGAGGGCTGCCACAGGTACGTGTCCAGATCAATCCGTTCCGTCAGCCCGAATACTACCCCTTCATCCTCCAGCAGGGCCTTCTGCAGTTCGTAGCCACGCCCCCTCTCAAGCGAAATCCTGCCCTCGCGATTGACCACCCGATGCCATGGCAGTCCTTCCTTGTCCGACAGCGAATGGAGAACACGGACAACCTGACGGGCTCCTCGCGGGCTGCCGGCCGCAGCAGCAACAGAGCCGTAGGTCATCACCTTTCCTTCGGGGATCGACTGAATGACAGCCAGGGCTTTTTCGGTAAATGTCATGCTGCCTCCGTTGTCCACATTCATATGTATCGGCAATTAATCACGCGTGACACGGAATGTCAATAAGTCAAGCTATCATCCGAATCACGACAATTGGTGCCGGACGGTTGCCGTCGGGCAACCGGTTTCGCCCCCGGACTGCCGATAGAGGAAATGAATCGGAAAACTACATTCGAATCAGAGTAACTTCGCGCGGGGGTGCCTTGTGAAACACTGGCCAATCAGGTTTAAGGTGAGTCTTTTTGTGGGATTGGCGCTGATCATTGTTATTGGCGGATTCGCCGTCATGAGTATTCGGCAACAGTCACAATCGGCTGCCGATCTGTATAGATCCGGATCCGATGAACTGCGTTGGACCGTGGCTAAAAACGTTGAATTCATGATGCTCAACGGCGCCAATGAAGAGCTGCAACCCGTTATCCGTGAAATGGCAGACCGCAATATCATCACCAGTCTCTCCATAGTCGATGCCAATCGGGTTATCGCCCGCTGCGCCGATACCGGCATACTGGGTCAGCAGTCATCTGACCCGCTCTGGGAGAAACTTTTTGCCAGTCGCTCAGATTCGATTTTTGAGACCGAAATCGACGGTATCCCTATGGTCGTCAGCTACAAGGTTTTCGAAAACCATGGAGGCTGCACGGATTGTCACGACAACGAGGACTCGGTATTGGGGGGCATGAAATTCACCAAGTCGCGTAAAGCAGTGGCGGACAGAATGGCCGCCGATACCCGCCGGATGCTGATGCTGGCGGTCGGCGGCAGCGTGGTACTCATCTTCGGTCTGGTGCTGATTCTGGATCGCAGTATTTTCCGCCCGCTCAAGCGGGTTCAGGGCAGCATGGAATTCGCCGCCCGGGGGGACGTGAATCAGAACATAGAAATCAACTCGAACAATGAAATCGGAAGACTCCTGGGCGCCATCAGACAGCAGATGGACTACATGCAGTCCATAGCATATGCGGCCTCACGCATTGCCGATGGGGATCTGAATGTTGATATCGCTGCTCGCAGCGATAAGGACATACTCGGAGCGTCGTTCAACACCATGGCGACACGTCTCCGTGAAGTAGTTGTCAGTCTGCGCGAGAACGCCGATCAACTCACCGGTGTCTCAAGTGAGATATCCTCCTCGGCCGGTCGTTTGAGCAACAGTGCCGCGGATCAATACCGATCCGTAGAGCAGCTTTCAACGGCCATGGATCAGATTTCCGCAAGTGTGCAGGAGACGGCCAAAAACGCGGGAGAGGGAGCCGGCGCGGCCGAAACTGCCACCGCCCGGGCCGGGGAAGGTGGCACGACAGTCACGCAAACAATCGCCGGCATGCAGGTGTTGTCTGAGGCGGTCGGACGTTCGGCTGACTCCGTGCAACAACTGGCCGACTCGGCCGGACAAATCGGAGAAATAATCAGCGTCATCGATGACATCGCCGACCAGACCAACCTGCTCGCCCTGAACGCTGCTATCGAGGCCGCCCGGGCCGGAGAGCAAGGGCGCGGCTTCGCGGTGGTGGCCGATGAGGTCCGCAAGCTGGCCGATCGTACCGGTCAGGCAACTTCGGAAATCACCGGGATGATCAAAGGCATCCAGGCGGAAACCAGCAGGGTCGTGGATTCCATGAACGTCGGGGTCGGCGAGGTTGAGAAGTGCCGACAAATGGCCGACTCGGCGGGATCCAGCCTTGCCGAAATAGTCACGGTATCCCAGCACGTACAGAGCGTGATCCAGCAGGTCAGCCTTGCTTCCGGCGAGCAGTCCGAGGCGGTTGATGTCGCGGCAGACAACGTACGCAGTATTTCAGATGCCGCCGATCGAACGGTCAAGGGCGCCGAGGCCGCCGCCTCAGCCGCCGATCAACTGGCCAGACAGGCGGACTCCCTGCGCGCGGTGGTGGAGACTTTCTCGCTCAACTGAGTCTGGAGGCTTCATCATCGCAAACATGCCCCGTTTTTGATTGTTTTCCTCCGGCCATCGGTCGATTACCTTGAATATCTGAGTCCCATACTGGTAGGGCTTGATAAACACCTTCAGGATTGTGCCTATGTTACAGGTAAGCCATGTCTCTCGCTCCTTCGGCTCGGTGAAGGCTGTGGAGGATCTCTCTTTTACCGTGCGAGCCGGTGAGGTTTTTGCCCTGCTGGGTCCCAACGGTGCAGGCAAAACCACTACCATCAAGATGATTCTCAGCATGCTCAAGCCGGACGCGGGTTCTATTCTGTTTGAGGGTCAGGAGATTTCATCGGAAGAAAACGGGTACAAAGCTCGCATCGGATATGTGCCGGAGAGCTGCGCGCTGTACGAAAGCCTGAACGGGCCGGAATTCCTGGAGTTCATCGGCCACCTGCATCACCTGCCTCCCGCCGACGTTGCTCGCAAGGCCGGTCAGTTGCTCGCCGCGGTGGGATTGGCCAAAGCGGAACGTCAGCTCATCAAGGAATATTCCAAGGGCATGAAGCAGAAACTGCTGATCATCTCGGCCCTCATGCATGACCCCGACCTGATCATTCTTGATGAGCCGTTTTCGGGACTCGATGCCAACGCAGTATCGGTGTTCAAGGAACTGATCAGGGAAGAAGCCCGAAAGGGCAAAGCCGTTGTTTTCTGCTCCCACATTCTGGAGGTTGTCGAACGCCTGGTGCATCGGATTGTCATTATGAAAGACGGACGACGCCTGGCCTCGGGCTCTCCCGATGACATCCTGGCGCAAACTCAGCACAAAACGCTCGACCGGGCCTTCAATGAATTGACCGGAGCCGTGGATACCGACT
>JAHIVM010000332.1 GCA_018816665.1 Candidatus Zixiibacteriota bacterium | reverse complement strand
CCCCCGGCCCGCCCGAGCCCAATGTCGCGCTTCGCGGCCAGTGATACGGCGGCGGCATAAAAGTCACCGGTCTCCTCAACCATACCGAAAGAACCGTCGGCCAGACCCTTCTGGACGTCTTCCGAGGTACCACCGAAAAAGGCCAGTTCCAGATCGTGGATGAGTCCGGCACCATTGAACGACACGCCGGTCACAATTCCCTGCCGCATCAAGTCGATAATAATCGGCGCCAGTCCCACTTTGATCGTGTGGGCGCCCAGCATAAGATGGAAGGGCCGGTTGTCCCTGCGAGCCAGCACCACCGCGTCCATGAACTCCCGAATGTCCCTGGCTTTGAGCAGATCCGGCAGGGAGTCAAAGAACGCGCCGATATCGGCGGCCGGCCCGGTCGGTTTGCCAAAGGCACCGATTTCTGTTTTGTTGGCTCTGAGGCGAATAGAATGGCGCGTTACTCCGGAGAGATCGGCCGGATGATAGGTCTTTTTGTCGTCTGGCATGGTACCTAGAATTCGTCAATGCTTCCGAGTTCGAAGTCGGTTAGTTCCGCGGATATCGACCCCACAAAGACCTTGGATTTCATCAGCACGGGCATCCGTAAACGATCATCAGTCAGCCAGACCGTCAAACGCCCCTCGTGCTTGAAAACGCCGGCCGACTGGGTCAGCGGTTCTACCACGATGCAGTCAAATGTGCCGGCATCGACGGTGATAGTCTCACGCTCGTGCACTCTCACTTCCAGTCTGGATTTTTTGCCGTCGATGAAGTTGTCGATATACAGGGAGGTACCCGGCTCAAGGGGCTGGGTTCGGACGTAATACAATGCTGAGAGCGCATCCTGGGAGAACGGTTCAAGGGCTATCGTATCCCCTTTGTACACCACGGAGTTGTTGCGCTGATCAAACGTGTACTGACGATCGGAGCGATATTTCCCCTCGCGGAGATTCTTTTCAAACCGCCAGGTGAACAGCCCCACGGCATCAATGATCGTCTCGACCCGGTCCTCCACTTTGAAGATATTCGAAAAAAAGCTGTTGGATCGGGCTTTGGTTACAATCTGGAAACAGGGTCGGTTTTCGAACTCAATCAGGCGGACCACTTCCATGGTCGCCGAACCGGCATTGATGAAACCGTAGTTGACGTCAAACGACAGTTTTTCGCCGACGCCAAAAGCGACGTTTTCGACGTAGCGATCGAAAGACACCGCGGAAGAATCACGCTCAGCATCATCGGGTTGGACCCCCTCAGCCGAACCCACCTCGACCTGCAAAAAATACACCACCGGCAGCAGTCCCGCCAGCAGCACGATGGTGAGCATCACTCTATGCAATACTGTCTTCCTAGGCACTGGTTCTTCCGTCAATCCTTTGTACAATTGCATCCAGGTATTTGCCCAAACACTCTCCGATTTCCAGGAAAACCCGATTGTACTTCTCCAGCGGCTGACCGATAGGATCGTCCACTCCCTCGCCCACCGGTGTATTGTCCGGGAAGCTCTTCAGGAGAAACGTCTTGTCCTCGGCATTGCCGGACAGCCGCAGGACGGCCCGGTGGTGTTCAGGGGTCATGGCAAATATCAGGTCGGCATCGTCCACCAGGGCGGGTGTGAGCATTTGCGAGCCGTGCGGCGTGAGATCCAAATCCCACATCTTTGAGGCTTCAATCGCGTACTGCGTCGCCGGATAACCGTCGGCCGCTCCCATGCCGGCAGACAGGACCCGTGTCCGACCCGGGCGTTCTTTTTCGAGCAGCGCCCGCATGGCATACTCGGCCATGGGCGAGCGACAGGTGTTGCCTGTACATACGAAGAGGATGGTAAACGGTCGTGTATCAGACATTCGGAATCTCCAGAACTTTCATGATCTGCTGCCTGCTGACAGCGCCTTCTCGCAGTATCCTCACGGTCGCCCCCGTACAATCAACAACCGTCGACACCGGACCGGACAGGTTGCCGCCGTCAAGATACATGTCCACGGACTCGCCGAGATCCTCAACTATGGCCTGCACGGCGGCGCGCTCCGGTTGCCCGGAGATATTAGCCGAGGTTGCTGTCAGGGGGAACGTCACGGTCCCCGTGAGTTGAGCAATCAGCGGTGACGACGACACCCGCACACCCGTCATCTCATTCACCACCCGGGGGGCGCCCCAGTTGCCCGCCGGTCGTAACACTACCGTCAGCGGGCCGGGCAAAAAGCGCTCAATAAGCCGTCGGGCCAGTGCCGTCACCTCGCCTACCTCGCCGATATGATCCACCGTGGCCACAAAAACTGCCGTAGGCAGGTCCAGGGAACGCCGTTTTGCTTCGTACAACCGCTGGAGCACATCCGGTCGGTCGGCTCGGGCCAGCAACCCGTACCGCGTTTCCGTGGGCGCCACCACCAGCCCGCCGGCGGTGAGAGTCCGAGCCACCTGCTTAATGATATCACCGTCCGGTTGCGCCGCGTCGACCGCAAGAACATTAATCGGGGTCATACTCTCCCGCGGTCGAGTCAAACGGCACCGGCTCCGGGAACACCGGTTCCGGCAGGTCATCATACAAGGGTGCGGCTTCAACCACTCCCACCGTCACAAGAACCACCCAGGCATTGCCATATCCGGCGGCCTTGGCCTTGAGCTGATACGCCTCGGCGGCGTCACGGGTGTCAAAACTTCCTACCCGGACTTTGAAGTACGGAACCTCGTAGTCAATATAGAGCTGCCGATCAAAAATCTCTTCGGCCACTCGCAACGCCTGCCGGGCGTCATTGTACAGCTTGCTGGTGAATATCTGAACGCGAAACGCCTGGTTGTTGGCGCTG
>JAHIVM010000331.1 GCA_018816665.1 Candidatus Zixiibacteriota bacterium | reverse complement strand
TGTGAGACTTTGACTTTAGCTAACGAATTCATCACTCTTCCTTATTCTTGGAGTGAGATACTACCATACTTTCGGCAGCATCTCGAGTCGTATCGATTTGCGCTTTGCAGTTTCACTTTCAGGCTTGGAATTGTAATCCTCCATCGATCGAAGCCAGACGCAGACGGTCGGTGCTTCAAGTTGGGGTTAGCGTATGTGAAGGGAAAGAACTTGGGACGGGAACCAGACATCGCCGACAATTGCTGCGTCTAAGGGCTGGAATCACAGGTTTTGAAAAACGCTGATTATCCGCCAAGGAAACACAGTCAGACCGAACTTTTAGCTACGCGGGGTGATTTTGTCGGGTGTCAAACAAAGAAGTCAATCAGGTGCAAAGCAAAGACGCAGACCTTAAGCAAGGTCAGCAAGCAATTTTTAGCAGAGTCTAATTCGTCAAGAGGACTTACTGTGCGCGACTAATCACAATTGGCTCTCGGAGTCGCCGCGCCTATGCACTAACTTATCGTGACTCTAGTATAATCAGGATCCTGGAATTGTCAAGGCCAAAGTCGGGAAAAAGATTCCGGCGCCCCCGGCCGGCCCTCCTTCTCCCCCAAACCGACACGCTCTACCGGCACCTACGGAACTCAGTAATCCCTCCCCGAACACCAGTGCTCCCGCCACGGTCACCGTGCTCCTACCTGAAAAAGCGGCTATAGTCAGGCTCTTCCGGCGTGCTCCCAAACCGTCGCCGTCGCCGCGCCCATGCCCACAGCATGCTCCCGTCGTGCCGCAAGGACCACAAGTATTCCCGTCTCCCCCCACTCTCGGGACGTACGCCCGCGGATTATCCGATATTCTCGTTTTGCAAACCGGACCTGAAACAGGTCAACTGACGCACCGCCAACGGACTGTACAACATCCCGGCGCATCAGGGCTGCGATTTCGGGAGCACGGCTGTTCCGGCGATCAGCCGGCCAACTCCTGTCGCCGAAAGAGTGATTCCGACATTTGACATCTACAAAACATGAAAGAACTGCGTATTTCGTTTGATCAGAAAGATTCACAGCGCCTCCAGGCAGCCGGCAATGGTTGCTGTTGGTCCGTTTGACGGAGGTCCAGATGCTCGCAGGAGGAAGTTTCTATGACGGATGACCGGAAGAATCAGCGCATGAATGTCTCGGCCTACATACGGGTTCGCGAGAACAACAATAACCGGCTGCTGGGCAAGGTGACCAATATGTCCGCCGAGGGCATGCGCCTCTGCGGCCACGAGCCACTGCGAACCGGCAGCAGGGTGGAATGCACGCTGCACCTGCCCTGCGATATCGATGGGCGCAGCCGTATTCTTTTCGATGCCGACGTGATCTGGAGCCGTCCCCAGGATGCGGAGGACAGGTACGATGCCGGCATCAAACTGAACCGGGTCCCGGCTGAAGATGTCGATGCCATCGAGCGCTTCATACACATGTCCCCGCAGCACGAACGATGGCTTTCGGTGGTTGAAACGGCTTCCAAAAAGAGATGATGCCACTCGCGCAAGAAGCCCGGGGTGGGCGACCGGCGACCCCGGGAGCGAGGCAAAAAAGTACCCCGCACCGGGGGGGAGGGGGATCGGCACGGGGCAATCTGACGGTTCGTTGCAGTACAGGTAAGCACGGACCACACCGCCAGTATCTTTAGTACAATATTATTGTGTTCTTTGTTTCGCCTCTATAGCCCTTTTGTCAGTCGGGGTCACTCTTTACTTCGTCACCCCAGTCGCCCCACTATGCATAAAAAAACAATACTTGTCAATTCTAAAAGGCCGCTCTCCCCCAACAGCCGGTGCGTGAAGTATGTGCCCCCTTACACCCTCGATGCCCATCGAAGGCCGGTGGGAAAAACCACCTCGTTTTTTTGAATCGTTTCCGCTATATTATAGTCAAATGAATGAAAAAGAGCTAGTGAAAAAGGCCCAGGCCGGCGATTTTGAGGCTTTTACCGACCTCATAAACGCCCATAAATCGACAATATACGGCCTGGCTCGACGCCTCGCGGGAAACCAGGAGGATGCCGAAGACATCGTCCAGGATACATTCCTCAAGGCGATCGACAAAATCGACCAGTTTCGACTTGAATCGTCGTTTGGCACCTGGCTGTACACCATCGCGCTCAACCAGGCGCGGGGAATGTTCTCCAGGCGCCAGCAGACGGATATTCGAACGATTGAAGAGTACCTGCCCGGCGGACAATCCGGGCACGACCATTCCGGTGACGGCTACCAGTTGTTTGACTGGCAGAATCCGGAAAGCCTGTTGGAGAACAGTCAATTGCGGGAGATCATTGATCGGCTTATTTCAGAGCTCCCGTACAAGTATCGGGAAGCCTTCGTGCTCCGGTACCTCGAGGAATTGCCGGTCAAGGAAGTTGCAAGGCAGATCAATGAATCAGAGGCGGCCACAAAATCACGAATTCTCAGAGCGCGGCTGGCCCTGCGAGATCAACTCTCAGATATCTTTGAGGCAGAACATGGGCAAAAAATGTCCTGAGTACGTCAGCGAGCTGAACGATTACCTCGACGGTACCCTTGATGAGGGGTTGTGCAGCGAGATCGAAAAACACCTCGGCACCTGCGCGAATTGCCGTATCATGGTGGACACCATGAGGATGACAGTCACCCTGTGTCGCGACGGCAAGCCTGAACCAATGCCCGACGCGCTCTCAGCACGCCTCAACGGTCTTCTCAAAACCCGCTGGGAACAGAAATTCGGCAAACCTCAGCCCTGATCGATTCCCCACTCCGGGGAAAAATAGCTTGAATCATCCATCCTCTGTCTGGTAGATTGTGCTGTCCCCGGCAACCCGTATTGCCGGGCCGGTCATCTTTTTGAATCATTTGCAGCTCGACGCTATCTAACTATGCAAAAGATGAATGAAAAACTATAGAGGCTGGGACTATGAGAAAACAACTTACTGAATTTTCGATCAAAAGACCGTGGATAGTGCTGGGCATAACCATCGCCATCACGATCTTCTTTGCATTTCAGTTCCCCAAAATCAAGATCGACACCGATCCGCAAAATATGCTTGAGGCCGATGAGCCCACCCGGCTTTTCCACGCGGCCACCAAAGAGGATTTCTCTTTACATGATTTTATCGCTTTGGGTGTGGTCAGAGAAGAGGGTGCCTTTACCGCCGACATGCTCAACCGAGTCTATGCCATTACGGCTGAAATCGAGCAGATCGACGGCGTGATTGTTGAGGATCTCATGGCACCGTCGACTGTCGATGACATCAAGCAGGGTCCCGGCGGGGTCCTCATCATAGAACCGTTGATGGGCGAGGAAATTGAGACCGACGAAGAGGCCCGGTACATGCTGGACCGGATCAAGGATAACCCAATCCTGCGCGGCAAGCTGGCCTCGAGCGACGGCCAGGCGCTGGCTCTTTTTGTGCCCATTGAGTCCAAAGATATGTCCCATCGGATAGCCACGGAAATACAGGAGATTGTTGCCCGTCACGGGGGCGACGCCGAGTACCATATAGCGGGTCTGCCGCTGGCCGAGGATTCTTTCGGCGGTGAGATGTTCTCCCAGATGGCCTACAGCGCCCCGGCCGCCATGCTGATCATCTTCCTCCTTCTGCTCATGTTTTTCCGGCAGATGAAGGTCATCATTGCCCCCATGGTTGTGGCCATGATGTCGGTGATCTGGGCCATGGGCCTCCTGATCATGACCGGTTTCACCGTGCATATCATGTCATCGATGATACCGATCTTCCTGATTCCAATAGCCGTACTCAATTCGATTCACATATTGTCCGAGTGCTGCGACAAATACAAAACATACCAGGACAAACCAACCACCATTCGGCACTCCATCAATGAGCTGTTCGTGCCGATGCTGTTCACCTCCATGACCACGGTGGCGGGTTTCATCTCGCTGGCCCTGACGCCGATTCCGCCGGTCCGCGTATTCGGTATGTTTGTCGCCTTTGGCATCGTGGTCGCCTGGTTCCTGTCGCTCCTGATCAATCCGGCGATTGCCATCCTGATTTCGGACAAAACACTGCGACGTTTCGTTGATACCGACCACAGTGGCGGGCTGCTTGCCCGCACCCTGCGGGGCTTCAGGAATGTCGCCAATCATCATTATAAGGCGATAATTGCCGTCACCCTGGTAATTGTCGTGGTGGCCGGCTACGGTCTGACCCTGATTCAGGTGAACGACAACCCGGTCAAGTGGTTCAAAACGTCACATCCAATCAGAATCGCCGATGCTGCCATGAATAAGCACCTGGCCGGCACGTATATGAACTACCTCGTATTCGAAAGCGAAGATGACGATGCCATGAAGCGGCCCGAGGTAGCCTCGTACATGGAAGCCGTACAGCGGGAACTGGAGAAGGACCCGATCGTCGGCTCCACCACCGGCCTGCCTGACATCATTAAAAAAGTCCGGTACGAACTGTTTGGAGCCGATTCCAGCAAGCTGGCCCTGCCGGACAACAGCGATGAGATCGGCCAGATGCTGTTCATGTTTGAAATGTCCGGCGGTGATCCCGACGATCTCTTCAAGTTCACCAGTTCGACCTATGAGAAGGCCAATCTCTGGGTGCAGATGAAAAACGGTGACAACCAGGCGGTCAGTCAGGTGGTTGAGCGCGGTAACGACTTCTTGGCTCAGAATCCTCCGCCCGAGGGTATCGCGGTGAAGTGGGCGGGACTCCCCTACATCAATATCGAATGGCAGCGCCAGATGGTTACCGGTATGCGCTCATCGCTGTTGAGTTCTTACGTGGTCGTGTTCCTCATGATGGTCTTCCTCTTCCGCTCGATCAAGTGGGGCGCCATTTCCATGCTGCCGCTGACCATTACCATCATGGCCATCTACGCCTTCATCGGCTACATCAACAAGCCGTATGACATGCCGGTAGCGGTGTTGTCATCGCTGACCCTGGGCCTGTCGATTGACTTCGCCATACATTATATCCAGCGGCTCCGGATGATACACCAGCGCACCAACAACTTTGAGGAATCGTTCAAGGAGATCTTTGAGGGCACCGGAAGAGCGATCAGCCGAAATGTGCTGGTCATTGCGATTGGGTTCATCCCGATGCTGTTCTCCACCCTGGTGCCTTACATCACGGTCGGCTCATTCTTCCTCAGCATCATGGTGGTGTCCGGTCTGGTCACCCTCCTGTTGCTGCCGGCCATCACACGCGCCTTCCATGGCGGCCTGCTCCCGGTAGTGGAAAAGGGCGACAGTTCCGATGGCGCGCCTCTGGTCCAGATTGACTCGGGAAATAAGTAACGGAAAGATATACGGAGGAAATGATCATGAAGACACTTACACTCGTATTCGCCCTGTCCCTTCTGGGACTGAGTATGTTTTCATCGCCGGCCGTCGCACAGGATGCCGCCGGCGCCGAAGGCATCATGAAGCAGGCCCACCTGGCGTACTACTATGCCGGTGATGACGGTCTGGCCGATGTTACCATGCGCATAATCGACAAGAAGGGAAAAGAGCGTGAACGCCAGTTCGTAATGCTCCGCCTGGACCTCGAAGAAGGTGGTAACCAGAAGTACTATACCTACTTCAAAAAGCCGTCCGATGTCTCCCGCATGACCTTCATGGTGCACAAGTCCGATGAAGGCAATGACAAGCGCTGGATCTATGTCCCGGCTGTCGATCTGGTAAAGCCGATTTCGGCCGATGACAAGAACTCCAGCTTTGTCGGATCGAACTTCTCTTACGAGGATGTTTCGGGTCGGCACTGGACTGAGGACAACCATACCCTGGTGCAGGAGTCTGAGCTTGACGGCCATGCCGTGTACGTAATCGAGTCGGTTCCGAAAGTTGAATACGGCGGCTTCGCCAAAAAGGTCAGCTACATTGATAAGGACCGCATGCTTCCCCTGAAAGAGGAGTACTTTGACAAAAAGGGCACCATGGTCAAGATCTTCCGGGCCGAGAAAATCGAGGATGTCGACGGTATCCTGACGGTTACGCTGCGCTCCATGGAGGATCTGAAAAAGGGCGGAAAGACCTATGTGGACTTCTCGCAGATCGACTACAATGTCGGCCTGACTGACGACCTGTTCACCGAGCGCTATTTGAAGAACCCGCCGCGCGAATTTGTAAATTAGACACCGGGGATGTAAGCCATGAACGTAAAAACACTTTTTCTGGCCGGGCTGCTGCTGATTGCGGCGGCGGCCCCCATGCAGGCCCAGGTTCGTATCGACGGTTTCCTGCAGGGCTTGTACGGCGGTCGCCTGGACAACAATAATCCGACTGAAACCGAGTATACGGCATCGGAAACCCGGATGCAGCTTCGCGCGGAGCATTTTGGCGAAAATGTCGAGTTTTTCGGTCGGCTGGATTTTCTGTATGACGGTGCCCTGGAACCTGAGTACGACTGGGAACTCCGCGAGGGATACCTCAAGTTTCGTCTCGGCAACAGCTTTGACTTCAAAGTTGGCCGCCAGGTGCTGACCTGGGGTACGGGCGACCTGATTTTCATAAACGATGTCTTCGCCAAAGACTATCGGTCGTTTTTTGTGGGCCGCGATGACCAGTACCTGAAAGCTCCCCAGAATGCCATGCGAATTGAATACTACAATCCGCTGGCCAACCTGACTGTCGTCTGGTCGCCGCGCTATGAGCCGAACCGACTCCCGACCGGCCGCCGCCTGAGCTACTACAATCCGATGATCCCCGGTATTGTGGGCACTGGAATGAACGAAATGTTCTATTTCGAGCCGCCGCTGCCGGAAGCGAAGTTCAAAAACAGCGAAATCGCTACCCGACTCAGCCGCAGTGTGGCAGGGTTCAACACATCGCTGTACTTCTACCACGGCTTCTACAAAAACCCGGTCGGCATGCAGATGATCAACGACTCCACCGGTATGCCATACTATCCGGCCCTGAATGTTTACGGTGCCTCGATTCGCGGTGCTGTCATGGGCGGCGTACTCTGGATGGAAGGCGGGTATCTTGATTCCCGCGATGATCCCGACGGGGACAATCCGCTGGTGCAGAACTCATCGGTTACCGGTATGGTCGGGTTTGAACGTCAAATCGCCACCAACCTGACTGTCAACGGTCAGTGGCAGGTTGACTACATGCTGGACTACGATATGTTCGACATGCAGCAGCCCGCCGGCGCCTTTGTGCGCAGTGAGGTCCGTCACACGGTCACCTCGCGCGTTACCAGGTTGATGATGGACGAAAACCTGACGTTATCCGGGTTTGTGTTTTTCTCACCGTCTGATGAGGACGTGTACTTCCGGTTCTCCGGCAGCTACAAGTACTCTGATGAGCTCACGCTGGCTGTGGGAGGCAACGTGTTCGCCGGTGAGCATCCCAACACCGACTTCGGTCAGTTTCAACAGAATGACAATCTGTACCTGAAGATGACCTACGGTTTTTGATGGAACGCCGTTTGACCCGGGGATGTTAAGCCCTGTATATGAACGTATGTGCCGCCGCAACAGAAAGGAGATGAGAACCATGACTATTGAGAACTCCATCCGAATGCTTGCCGGGACGATGGTGCTGTTGTCACTGGTCCTGTACTATTTCGCATCGCCGTGGTGGCTGCTGCTGACTGCCTTTGTAGGCGTCAATCTGCTTCAATCCTCGGTGACCGGGTTCTGCCCGGCCGAGATGATAATGAAGAAGCTGTTCTTTCGGTCCCCGTCGCCGGTGACCGATCGGCAATAAGTACCACCACATCAAGAAAATAGCAGCGGCTTTCGGTTTGTGAAAAACATAAACCGGGAGCCGCTTCTTTCCGATACTATATTAATATGAATACTGAAGCCACTCTTCGCAAAAGTCTCGTGTTTCTGGCTCTGGGCCTGATGGTTGCCACGAGCTGGCTCGCCGGGTGCAACAGCTCATCGGTAACCCCTGACCTGACAAGGAGTTACGAGATCAGCTCGGCTCTCGTGCAGGACCCGAATCGGGACTCGACCTATGTCGTGGTCGACTTTCTTCGTCGCGATACCCTGCTGCCGACCGCCCAGATCATTTTTGACGGTATGCCGCTGATCTACCGTGACCGGGCTCTGGTCCCTCATCAGTTTCCGGTGGATTCGGTGTTCTGGCTCGGGCTGGACTCCGCCGAGCGGTTTGCGGGGGGGAGTTTTTATCTCACCCTGCAGGATAATACGGACTATCGCGATTCGCTGGTAGTGGCTGTCGTGGACACCTCGTCGATCCAGACGCTGGCACCGTCCAATCACCTGGTTCGGGCAAACGATGTTGTCTCACTGACCTGGCGCCCGGCGGCCAATGCCGAGACATATATCCTGGCTGCTGTCAAGGCCGACGAGGCCTACACGGGAACCGGTTTCTCGGACTACGCTGCTACCGGTCTGACGGCTGGAACGATTCCCGCCGATGCTTTCCTGCTTCCGGGAAGTTCCGACCCGGACACCGGCTTGTACAATGTCTATGTTTACGCGGTCAACGGTTCGCCGGACAGCTTGCTGAGCCATCAGATTCTGCCGGTCCCGCTCCCGGGTCAGTTACCGGCCAATATCGAGCGGTCCGATCTCATCGGACGCACGGGATCAATAACGGTCACCGGCATGGATACAGTCCGGGTTGTTCAGATCCCCTGAACGACCCACGTCGCTCTCTCCCATCCAGTTTTTCTTGCTACCTGCCGGGGACAACCCTACTTTGCCTGCATGTCCAACGATGATTCCGTCCTGAAGCAATTGGAGAAACTCGAAACCGAACGAGTGAATCCAGACACCGTCACTATCGACCGTCTGTCACCCCTGGAGATTGTCACCGCAATCAATCGGCAGGATCGCACGGTAGCCGAGACGGTGGCCGGGGCGCTTGAGCCTATCTCCCGGGCCGCCGAGATGTTTGCCGAAACGTTACGTTCCGGACGCCGCGTGTTTTATATAGGCGCAGGGACATCGGGGCGATTAGGTGTGCTCGATGCCGCCG
>JAHIVM010000330.1 GCA_018816665.1 Candidatus Zixiibacteriota bacterium | reverse complement strand
CATCCGACGATCAATCTCGATAATCCTGATCCCGAGTGCGATCTCGACTATGTTGCCCTCAAGGGTCGTGACGCCACGATCAACTATGCCTTGAGCAACTCCTTCGGCTTTGGCGGCCACAACGTTACGCTGGTGGTTGGCAGGGTTGACGGCTCGGCATAAATGACCCTGTGGAATTCGATACGGCGGCTGTTCTCCTCGGATTCTGACGACTTTGATGTTCAACTCGACGAGTTTCAGCAAAAAATCGGCTACCAGTTCCGTGATCCGGGGCTGGTACGCCTGAGTTTAACTCACCGCTCTATTATCCGCAGTCTGGACAGCCCGGAACCGTCCAACGAACGACTGGAATTCCTTGGTGATTCGGTTCTGGGACTCATAATTGCCCACAAGCTGTACAAAGACAATCCCGACCTGAGTGAGGGCGATCTCACCAAGAGCAAGGCCATGCTCGTGAATGAGACCACCCTGGCCATGGTGGCGACCGAGATCGGCCTGCACGAGTACATCCGGCTCTCTCCCGAGGAGGAAAAGAGCGGTGGACGGCAACGCGCCTCAATTGTCTCCGATGCCTTCGAGTCGGTCATCGGGGCGGTGTTTCTCGACGGGGGCTTTCGGGCCGCGCGGAAATTTGTCCTGTCAACCGTGTACGCTCGTCGCGATCGCATCCTCAACGATGATTCCCAGCGCAATTACAAGGGCGATTTGCTCGAGCTTATCCAGGCCCAGGGGCAGGGCATGCCGCGCTATGACATCGTGTCAGAAGAAGGACCGGATCACGACAAAACATTTCACATCGTGGTGATGGTCAACGGTTCCACCATTGGCGACGGTACCGGTTCATCGAAAAAAGAGGCCGAACAACGCGCCGCCTGCGTTGCTCTGCAGTGGTTCCAAAACCACAAGTCCGACAAAGCCTCCTGACCGCACAACCTCTCCGACAACACTATCATTTGTCCGCCGGCACCCGACTATGGGCGCAGTCGCTGTTGTGTGACCAGGTGTTATCGCATACCGAATTGACCGTGAAGAGCATGAGCTGGTATGTAATCGAGCCCGATCGAGCGTTTTATGTTTGCAAATTAACGCAACAAATTGCATAATAGGTGTGTTAAATTTGTTGACAACATTTTGTGACAATGGTATGAAGAACGCGTATACAGGGCGGTCACATTTATTGTGAGGCCGAAGTCATCCGTTACGGTGACTGCTGAACAGCAAATGGTGTGGCCGAAATACGCTAAACCTATTGTAGGAGTACTAATCAATGCGTAAGGCTACCAAGAAAAAGGCAGCTCCGAAAGGGAAGACTGTCGCCAAGAAAAAACCGGCGGCAAAGAAAAAGGCAGCTCCGAAGAAAAAGACCGTAGCAAAGAAGACGGCCGCCAAGAAGGTCGTCCGCAAGGTACGCGCCGGCGCCAAGGCCTGGACTGCAGCGCAGATCAAAATGCTGCGTGAGAAGTATCGCACCACGCCGACCGCGACCATCGCTCGTGCTTTGAAACGTTCGGTCGCCTCGGTGCAGGCGAAGGCCCGTACCCTCGGTCTGAAGAAGGCGGTCGTGAAGAAGGCTGCGCCGAAGAAAAAGGCTGTCGCCAAGAAGAAGGTCGTAGCGAAAAAGAAGGTCGCCAAGAAGAAGCCGGCCAAGAAGGCGGTAGCGAAGAAAAAGCCGGCCAAGAAAAAGGCTGCGCCGAAACGGAAACCGGCCAAAAAGGCCGCTCCGAAAAAGCGGGTCGTGAAGAAGGCTGCGCCGAAGAAAAAGGCGGCCGCAAAGAAAAAGACAGTCGCCAAGAAAAAGACTGTAGCGAAAAAACGGCGCTAACCTCTCAGGAGGCCAACGCTAAGAAAGCTGCCTCTCGAAGGTAGTGAGGGAAACCTCTCGTTTATTTCGGACTCTGCACGGGGCCCGTCGCCAAGACGGGCCCTTTTTCTGTTGCCCGAGATAGAGGGCTGCCCGGAAACCCCAATGCCATTCCGGCAACTCCTGCCCCGCCAGCGTATCGGCTCGGTTGCAGACGTCTGGCCCGGTCATCAAGCTGACCGGTCAGCAAGGATCGAGTCGGCTCTTCTGGGTCACGGATTCAGGAAAAGCTCAGTCAAGAGGACTTGACTGTGGCACTCCGGAACCTCAGAGCCTCCCCACCGTACACCGCTCCCAGGCGGCCCCTTTCCGATTGTCCGCCTTGACTTTCGCACAATGTTTTGCGATATTCCGGGTCATTAATAGAAATCGTTGACGCCTAAAGCGGTGAGTCTGACTTATGAATACTGTCGTTCTGATCAAACAAGTACCGGAAATAGCGCTCATCAAGGTCGATGTAGCCGCCAACAAAGTTGAACTGCCCCAGGGCCCCGGCGTGGTAAACGCCTTCGATGAATTCGCGGTCGAGGAAGGCCTGCGAATCAAAGAAAAGACCGGCGGGACCTGCGTGGTCATTTCGGTCGGGACCGACCGCACCGAATCCGCCCTCCGTCAGTGCTTGGCGCTTGGCGCCGATGACGCCTATTTGCTTTCCGATGCCGCCTTTGAAGGCTCGGACCAGCAGGCGATCGCCAAGATCCTGGCCGCCGGACTCAAAAAGCTGGGCAATTATGACCTGATCCTGGCCGGCAAGCAGGCTATTGACTCCGATGCCGCCCAGGTGCCGGGAGCCGTGGCCGCCCATCTGGACCTGCCCCAGGCCATGTTTGTGAAGAAGTTCGAGGCTCTGGCCGACGGTAAAGCGACTGTGTTCCGGACCACCGAGGACGGCTACGATACGGTCGAACTGACCCTGCCGGCCGTGGTGTCGGTCGTCAAAGAGATCAATGAACCGAGGTTGCCGTCGCTGAAAGGCAAAATGGCCGCCAAGAAGAAGCAGATCACCAAATGGACCGCCGCGGATCTGGGGCTCGATGGCTCCGATACGGGCGCCAACTCGGCCACGAAAATCGAGAAGGTGTCACCGCCGCCCCCGCGCCACAAGGGCGAGCTGATTGAGGGCGAAACCCCCGAGGAAATCGCCGACAAGCTGTTCACTAAGCTCAGAGATAACCAGGTTATCTAAGACCGATAGACTTCAGGGCCGCTGCTAAGCGGCCCTTTTTTTTGCGCGGAATTGCCATGCTGATTCGCAAACTCTCTCACTGCCCCGAAATTCTCGCCGGCGATCGCACCCGCCTGCGAGAACTGCTCCATCCAGATCGTGACTACGAGTTCTCCGGCCGCTATTCGCTGGCCCATGCCGTGGTCGCTCCGGGGGAATCATCCACGCCTCATCGCCTGAAAACGAGCGAGGCCTACTACATCCTGGCCGGACACGGTGAGATGCATGTGGACAGCGAATCGGCCTGTGTGGAAGCGGGCGATGCGCTCGAAATCAAGCCCGGATCAACACAGTGGATCAGGAATACGTCGACGGATGATTT
>JAHIVM010000329.1 GCA_018816665.1 Candidatus Zixiibacteriota bacterium | reverse complement strand
CTACCAGGTCTCGCTTCGTTTCAACGATATCTCGGTGGCGGAGGCTTTCGACCTGCGCTACTGCTACATCGATGACAACTTCCTTGCCAGCTTCGACCGGGTTGCCCTCCAGGCGAATCCGGATGTAATGGCAATGGCCAACACAACTGTCACCGCAACTGTTGAGGGATGGTTCGAGGCGGTGTCGGCCGACGGCAGCAGGTATCGACAGGAGTTCTCCTGTGTCGATGCGGTTGAGATAGCGGCTCCGGGCAACAGGTAGCCCCGACCGGCGCTCAGCCCTGTTTGCAGTGTGCGTGTGCAACCTGTCTCTCTTCGTAGATAACATAACGGGCCGGTATCCTGACAGATACCGGCTCGTTTTGCGTACGGGCTTTTGCTGTTGCCTTTCCGCTTCACCATACGCCATATTCCTTTTGTTGCCGGTTGCGGCTGGAACTTCCGGCCGGTGATAAACGTACTGGGTTAAGTTGAGATCAAAACATCAACGAGCAATCGATTCGTCAGGAAGGATAGGATGAAGCCACAAGATGCTTATACAGAGCTTAAGAAACGTATGAGGGAGACCGCTCTGCTCGGGTCCACGGCCTCTATCCTGTATTGGGATCAGCAGGCGTATCTGCCCAAAAAGGCCGAGGATCATCGGGCGGAGCAGCTCGGTCAGCTCAGCCGCCTGGACCACGAATGGTTCACTGACACCAAAGTCGGCGACTGGCTGTCGGCAATCGAAGATTCGGATCTGGTGGCCGATCCGGAGTCCGAAGTTGCGGTGAATGTCCGCGAGTGGCGACGGCTGTATGATCGGGAGGTCAAGCTGCCGGTTGAATTTGTCGAGGAGTTTGCTATCGCCGGATCCAAAGGCCATGGGATATGGTCCGAGGCGCGCAAGAAAAGCGATTTCTCGATTTTCGCGCCGCACCTGGAGAAACTCGTTGAGTTGTGCCGTCGCAAGGCCGACCTGATCGGATTCCGGACCGAGCGCTACGATGCCCTGCTCGATGAGTTCGAACCCAGGGTCAAGTCCGCTGAAATCGAAAACGTATTCGCGGGATTGCGCAAGGACCTCGTGGCGCTGGTGGCGAAAATAGCCGACGCTCCCCGGCGGCCCAATATCGATGTGATCCACCAGCCGTTTGATCTTGACCGCCAGCGTATTTTCGCCGAAAGTGTTGGGGCGGCCTTTGGATTCGATCACCTTGCCGGACGGTTTGATCCCGCCCAGCACCCGTCGTGCAACGCCCTCGGACCGCACGACATGCGGATTCTGACCCGGTACTATCCGAACGATCTGGCCGAGGGTCTTACGGCAGCCACGCACGAGGTCGGCCACGCCCTGTACGATCTCACTCAGACCGACAAAACCCACTGGGGCACGCCCATGTACGAAACGGCCTCGCTGGGGATCCACGAGTCACAATCGCGGATGTGGGAGAACATGGTGGGACGGTCGCGGCCGTTCTGGGTGCATTTCTTCCCGCAAATGCAACGGCTGTTCCCGGAGCAACTGGCCGAGGCGACAGTCGATGATCTGTACGGCGCCTTCAACTGGGTGAAACCGTCGCTGATACGGGTCGAGGCCGATGAGGCTACTTACAACCTGCATATCATGCTGCGGTTTGAGATTGAACGAGCGATCATTGCGGGTGATATCGCGATAAAAGATATCCCCGGCGAATGGAATAGCCGGTTCAAGACGTATCTTGGAATCGACGTGGAACGGGATGCCGACGGCTGCCTGCAGGATATCCACTGGTCCGACGGTTCTTTCGGGTATTTTCCGACTTATGCACTGGGTAACATGTACGCGGCGCAGTACTGGGCGCAGGCGCAGAAGGATCTGCCGGGTCTGGCCGATGACCATGCGGCGGGGAACTTTGATCGTTTACGCGGCTGGCTGAGTGAGAAAATTCATCGCCAGGGCTTCAAGTACGATGCCGCCGACTTGTGCGAACGCGTGACGGGCGCGAAGTTGTCCCATCAGCCGTTGCTGGACTATCTCTACGCGAAGTACGAGGAGATTTACGGTATTACGAGGGCATAAGACCCGGCTTGCCAATAACCGAGAACACACAGAAAAGCGCGGCCCTGGTGGGACCGCGCTTTTCCTTTTTGGGTTCACTGAACGCGAACGTGGAAAGAACTACTTCAGCAAAAGCATCTTTTTCGATGCTGTTTGATCTCCTGCAGTTAAACGATAGAAATACACGCCGCTTGCTACGGCCTCACCGGCGCTGTTGGTGCCGTCCCACGTAACCGTATGCGGACCGGCCGCCATTTCGCCGTTGACCAGCGCTTTGACTTCCTGCCCCAGCGTGTTGTACACGGTCAGGTTGACCATGCCCGCCGCCGGTATACTGAGACTGATGTCTGTGGTGGGGTTAAAGGGGTTCGGATAGTTCTGCGCCAGGCCAAACTCGCCCGGTAGCAACCCACCGGCAACGATACCGAGCGACATCGTGACGTGATCCAGATTCGACACCCGGGCCGACACAACATCATAGTGACCGTCGAAGACCGCAACGATCTTGTCGCTGATCGGCAGAGTCGCAGGACCGTCGAGATCAAGCAATCCCACACTGACCCGATTGTCCTGCTGTCCCGCCAGCAGATCGAATTGACCTTCAAGCGGTGAGGTGACATGCAGGTCGGGTTCATTCGTGGTTAGTTCGACCTGAAGTCCACGCAACGGTTGGGTGGCCCGCAGGCTCAGGACCGTTTGTCCGTTTTCATAGGTCACGCCAAGATCGCCGACCCGATCGACTGTGCGTTTGGTCGCCCCGGACAGATCACAGCCCGGCAGGGCACAGAAGTTGATGAACAGGTGATCCACAAAGGCGGTGATGTCACCGATATCCACCGCGCCGTCCGGCGCCTCAAGCGGAGCAACATCCGCCTCACCCAGGGCCGTGGGCTCCTCGAAAGTGACAAACAGGTACTCGATGACCTCAGTGAGATCGCCTATGTCAACCATGCCGTCGAAACTCATGTCAACATTGCCCCGCTCGACACCAAAGCAGTAGTTTCCGAAGGAGTCTTTGTCCGGGTTACGATCAAACGTCGTGACCACCGGCATAACACCGTGGAAGGTAGTGTCGGCATGGAAACGGGACAGGACCGTGGTGTGATCCGATCCGTTGCGGTGCCAGGTTGTGGGGGTGATGGTGATACTGCGGGGCGTGGTGACCTCGCCTACGGTAAAGGTCAAGCGAGCCAATGGCGTGTAGCTGTACATCACCTCTTCCTGCACGATATTGACAGCCGCGAACACTGCCGTTTTCGACGCTGCATCGTGCAGATCCCACATCCCCAGATCGGTTTCGATCAACCACTCCACATTAGTGAGTTCGATGTCCTTGTCGCCGAAGTCGTACTCGAAGGCAACGGACAACGAATGGAACGGATCCAGGGCGTTGACCAGCACATCGACCTCCCAGGTAGTTGTGTCGGCGGGAACCTCAAGATTGCTGAACTTCAGCGTATCACTGGACACCGAGAAGGTGTTGCCGAAATCGGTGTGGCAGGTGAGTCGGCTTCCATGATACATCCAGCCCATCATCCACATGAGATCATTGCTGGTAACCCCTTCGTAGCCGTCAAGTGCTTCCACACGGGCGGCCTGCTCGGGATTGATGTAACCGGCCAGATACATGCCGTCGATCAACATGACCATGTCAAGGATGTTGCTGTTTCCGTTACCATCGAAATCAGTGCAAGGCGGCCAAGGCGGGACTTCGCGGGAGAAGAACCTGATCGGCACCGGTTGATCGTCGCAGTCGAGCGCCGAGCCGGCGACGAAGTCAATGTACTCTCCCACGACGCTGGCAATGG
>JAHIVM010000328.1 GCA_018816665.1 Candidatus Zixiibacteriota bacterium | reverse complement strand
GACATGAAACTGATCGGCGAAATGAATCCCGTCGATCTGGCATTCCTTCCCATTGGCGACAACTTCACCATGGGGATCGACGACGCCGTGAAGGCGGTTGAATTGCTTAAGCCCCGGCGGGTTGTCCCCATACACTACGACACGTTCCCGGTAATTCAGGCCGATCCCCAGGTTTTTGCGGACAGGGTGTCCGGCGCGCAGGCTATCGTTCTGAAACCCGGAAGTTCGCTCGAGTATTGAGGCAATAACTGACAGGATACGGGCGGTTGAGCGGCCTGACGCTCAGCCGCTTTCTTTTTTGGTGCCGCGCTGGAACTTTGTGGTACCCTGATGTGGTCAAAGGGTAGGGGCCGGGCAGCTCCGGGAGGAAGTCTTGTTTTAGTTGATTGTGCCGGGCAGCGCGGATACGATAAAGAACAAATGAACATGGAGTAGGGCGTCTAGGCATATGAAGAAATTTCTGAAAATCCTCGGCTGGATCGCGGGCGTTTTTCTCGTGCTCCTGGTCCTGGCGGTCATCGGTCTGAAATTGTTTTTACCCGTCGACAAGGTCCGGCAGATGGCTGTTGATGAGGGCAGCGCCCGGCTGGGACGTGATGTCTCCGTTGAAGGGCTTGATGTCTCCTTCTGGGGGGGACTGGGTGTCAAACTCGAAAACGTCCGGGTGGGCAATCCGCCCGACTTGCCGGGCGATGATTTCCTGGCCGCCGAGTATGTTGATCTCAAGCTGCAGTTGTTGCCCCTGTTGAGGGGAGACGTGCGGGTCGACCGACTGGTGATTGAGGCTCCGCGCATCAACATGGTGAAAACGCCCGATGGCCGCATCAACTACGAATTTGCGGCGGTTGACTCCAGCCTCCCGCCTCAGGCCGCCGAACAGATTACTCCCGAGGCCAAAACGGCCGCGATTGCCATCTCATTCGATGAACTGGATATCGTCCGTGGCTATCTGAGATACACCGATGACAGCTCAGGCGTACATGCCGAGGTCGTGAATTTCGATCTGACCACGGAGTTGCAGAATCCGCGGGAAGGGCTTTTTCAGTCATCCGGGCGGGCCAAAATCGACAGCCTTCGGGTTGTCGCCGGAGACACCCTGCCGGTCATGGCCCTGGAGTTGAGCTACAAAGCGGGTTACGATATTGCCGCGCAACTGGTGACCCTGGAACGCACCGATGTCAGTCTCAACGGCCTGAAGTTTAAGGTCACCGGCGAGATCAGGGATCCGATGGGGGATATGGCGCTTGCGTGCAACGTCAAGTCTGACCGTATCACCTTGGCCGACCTCTTCAACCTGGTTCCTCCCGGCCAGCGCGAAGTCGTGGCCGGCTTTGATATCGAGGGTGATTTCAGCCTGGATGCCGACCTGGCCTACGCGGCGACCTCTGGTGACCTATCGTATTCCGGCAAAGCCACGCTGAGTGACTTGCTCATGTCCCGTGAGGACATCGTGGGTAAGCTGGCCATTGGCCGCTGCCACCTGGATTTTGAAACGAACAACCTGCGCATGACAATTGAAGATGGCAGTTTCGACGGCCAGCCGTTGAGAGGTCACCTGGTAGTGGACGATTTCGAACACCCGGTGGTTACCGGTGAGTTGGCCGGCCAGTTCAACCTGGTATTCCTGGAGCCGTTCCTCCCCGCCGGGCAGGGACATCGCCTCACCGGGCGAACGAATTTTGATCTCAAATTCTCCGGTCCTGTAGAGGATTACGAAACCATGGGGTTCTCGGGGAACCTGGCCATAACCGAGGCATCGTATGCCTCCGATCTTATCCCTGAACCGGTCCAATCGTTGTCGGCCGATGCCTACTTCGACAATCGGCTGCTGCACATCCGGTCGCTCAAGGCCGGTTTTCCCTCGGGTCAGGTCGAGTTCACCGGACGGGTCAACGATCTTGTGCCCTATCTGCTGGCGGATTCTACGGCCAGCCCGAAGGCCCCTTCAGTCGAGGGCAAACTCAAGGGCGATGTCAACCTTGCCGCGATCAACTCCTTTCTGCCGCCTAAAGGCAATCCCGTGCTGGAGGGTACGCTGGCCATGGATCTGCGGTTTGCAGGCAGTATAGACAATCTACGCGGATTTGAACCGCGCGGAACCCTGGAGGTTCGCAATGCCTCCTACCGGGATTCCCTGCTGCCGGAGCCGGTAGAGCGCTTTGATGCCAGTATGACCCTCAAACCCGACACCATAGAAATTACGCGTTTGAATGTGAAGTTTTCGTCTTCCGATGTGGCTTTCTCCGGACAACTGATGAACCCGTTT
>JAHIVM010000327.1 GCA_018816665.1 Candidatus Zixiibacteriota bacterium | reverse complement strand
CGGCGATTGGAATCGTGATGAGACTGAAGGACAGCCCTACCACCATGCCGGCGATTGCGCCAAGCCAGTTGCGCATCTTCAAGACCGTCTGCGGGTAGCGGAGTAAGATGCCGACTACCAGGCCGGGGATAAGCAGGCTGTTGGTGCGGTGGACACTAAAGTCCAGACCGAGCAGCAGGGTGAGCGTAAACAGCCAGTGAATGCCGTCTCGTCGATCAGCCCGTTGCCACCACTGAAAAAACACGAGCACGATTGCTACCGTGAACAGCGCGGTCAGGATGTACGGCGTGAATTTGGTTGCGTGCATCCACAGCGGCCGCGTTAACGCCAGGGTCAGGGCTCCCAGTCCGACCCCGATCGTGGCCGCAATGCCGCTCTGGGTGCGCGACGCCCTGCCTGCCGTACCCACCATGTCCATAAGCCGGAAGCCGGCTATCACCACCAGGCCGCAGGCAACCGCCCCCATCACACCGGCCAGGAGGTTCAGGGTCAGGGCATCCGAAATCCCCGGAACCAGCCGGGTGGCAATCCAGCCCAGAATAACCAGCAGCAGTGACCCCGGCGGATGGGGCACGCCCAGTACCGATGCCGCGGCCGAGTATTCGGAACTGTCCCACCAGGTGATTGACGGATAGCAGGTGATCCAGTAGACAACGGCGGATAACAGGGTTACCGTCAGGAACGTTAGCAGGCGTTCTCGGTGACGGACATCGACCGGAGATGTAGTGCTCATACGTGACTACTCCAACATGGGGTCGTCGAAACTCATACTGACTTGCCGTGAAATTATACACGCAGACGCCGGTGAGCAACTGTTAATAGGCTTGCTGGCCCCTTTCGATGCGCAAACATCCGGCATAAAGGGCTGGATCAGGACAAAATAAGTATTGAAAAGTTAAGAAATTCGTGAATCTGGTCGATGCCTCTTAATGTACGAACCTGAATAGAGGGCCGCGCACATGTACAGGATCAGGAAAGAGGGCTACGGTATTCGATTGACGTTTGGCGGGTCAATCCCTGCCGACGAAATGGAACGCTGGCTCCATGATTTCGAGGCTGCGGTCGCCGAATTCGAGGAACCGTTTTCCGTTTTCGTGGATATGCGTACCTTGGCCCCCGCTGTGTCACGAGGCGCAGGAACATATGCAGGCGGGGCAAAAGGCTGCCCGTAATGGCGGCATGATTCGTTCTGCCGTGATCCTGCGGAGTCCCGTTACCACGGCCCAGTTCAAGCGCATTGCCGGCGAAACCGGTATCTTCAGGAACGAACGCTATATCGACGCCAGTTCCCTGCCCGACTGGGAGCAGATTGCCCTGGACTGGGTGGAAAAGGCTATCGATCCCGAAAAACGCCCGGTTGAAACCCACTAACAGCCCGGCTGACAATCACTTCACAGCAATCTTTTTCAAATACTCGCTGATTGCCACAGCTACATGCTTCGGCTTCGTGGTGCCGGTGAGTTCTATGCTGCCGGTCAGCTTCCCGTCGACATCAAACACATCCACCCGGGCATGCACCACCTGATCGTAGCTGCCGCCGACCCAATACTCACCCCCGACGGAATCAGCGGGATGAGAGGACGACGGTTCTGCCAGGCTGTGATACAGATCGGCCTTGAGCGGATCGTCGTCTTTGGGGGGCACGAGAATACGAAGGGCTTTTGAGCCGCGCAGGGAAACCGATATCCTGCCCCGGGTCGGGTAGTTCTCGGCAAAACTCAAACCGTGGTTGCGGATGAGCTTCTGTCGCACATCGCCCAGGAACTTCTGCGCTTTTTCCCTCTGATCATACTGCGAGCGTGTAGCCACGCCCGCTTTCTCCAGAAGCAGCGGATCGGCGTCAGCGAGGGGATCGATCAGTTCAATGGTCCAGTGTTCGACCGAGCCCACTCGACCCTCCTCGGCCAGAGTGTATTTCACGTTGGGGGAGGAGCAGCCGATGAGTCCGGTAGTCAGGAGCACAGCGCATATCACTGCTGCCGCAGAGTGCCTTGCCGGCACATGGATTTGTGTTCTGAAACTCATCCTTCAACCTTGATTTGGTCACGTGTGGTTGCAGTCAAAAAGAACCACATCGTACGCATCCACGCAAGGAAAAGAAAAAGAATGGGGGAAGGGGGCGAGTCTAGAGTCGTCGCAGAATTGCCACCGGGCGGCCGACGTTGTCATTGGTTGTGATTGGCTGATCCAGATCCCAGTCTTTCCACCAGCCGACAAATTCAAAATCAGATCGTCGATCAACAAACTCGAGAAACTCCTCGGGCAGGATAGCGCGATTGCGTTCATGCATCTCAAACGTCCGGTGACGACCGTGGTCATCTACGCTCAGGGTCCAGATCTCTTCGTACATGTGTTCGACCGGATCCACCAGCCGGATGTCGAATCTCGACTCCACGGCAATACCGTCGCGCTCCTGAAGCACGGTAGTGCTGTCTCCCTTGGCCAGCGGATCGGTATGCTGAATGCACCAGTCCAGAAAGTAGAGACCGCCGGGATTGAGACACCGGGACAGACTGTCGAAGTGGCTGGTCATTCCCGCCTGTGAATCGATGTACAGCGAGCCCAGCATGATAAACGCGAAATCGACCGTTCCCGGGAGCTGGAACCGCACCATATCGCCTTCGATCAGCTCCGGTCGGGGATTGACAGCACGCCATTTGTATGTGGCGTAGTCAAGCATGTTGCGATTGTTGTCAAGTCCGATGAAGTGGTAGCCCCGCTTGACGAATTGTCTGGCGTGAGGAGCGGGACCGCAGGCAACCTCCAGAATCCGGCGAACCGGGATACGGGAAAAGCGCTCTATGCACCTTTCCATAAACGTCACTTCGGAGGGAATATCCCTGAACGAAAAGGCGACCTCGTAGTATTCCGGGTAGTCGTATATTTGCGGCACTTCTCTCTCCTCATCCCAGTTAACGGATGCTTCACCCGAATCCTGAATATCAGGCTGATATGAACGGCTGGTTTCCGTTGATGATTGTGCTTTTTTTGACCCGGCAATCGACCCCCGGTGCCATTTGTCGGCAGTGAAGGGCCGGGCGACGGACCGAAGAGCGATGCCGGGCCCCCCTTGGGGGGGCGAGGACTTTTGCTTGTTAATCGTAAGTAGGCACGTTATTTTTGGGGCCTGACTTGTGGGAGGTTACCTAACTGGGTTTGTAGCTTGGAGAAGAACGAGCTTGCAGGACGACGAAAGCACTATCATTGCTGAGGCTCTGGCCGGCAGTCAAAAAGCGTACACGCTGCTGGTGGAACGTCACCGCGCGGCCATCTTCCATATCATTAACCGCATCGTGCGCAATCAGGAAGCCGCCAATGACCTGGTTCAAGAAACCTTCATGAAGGCGTTTGCCTCGCTGGCATCCTACCGTTCCGAGTACCGCTTTTCCACCTGGCTTTACAAAATAGCCGCCAACTCCTCCATTGATTTTTTGCGCAAAAAACGTATCCAGGCGCTTTCACTGGACCGTCCCATAGAGACCCCCAATGGAGCCATGGAAATCGAGGTTGCCGACTATTCGTACCATCCCGGCCGGGACTACGAACGGAAGCAACAACGTTTTTCCATTGAAGAAGCCATCAGCTCGTTGCCTGCCAAATACCGGGAAGTCATTGTTTACAGGCACAAGGAGGATAAATCATACGAGGAAATAGCCGATTCTTTGGGTATACCTGTTGGAACCGTGAAAGCCAGGATATTTAGAGCCCGTGAATTGCTCAAGAAAAAGCTCAAGAACATCTAAGCACCTGCCGTTCAAAGGGCTGGTGGCCATCCTCGGTCTCTGCGCCGGTCTGGCGATGATGTGCGTTCCGTTTGCCTCATCGGTCCAGGCCAAAGAATTCAAATTCGAATTCCAGAAAATCGTCGAAACCGGGCCGGATGCGGTCGTGTCACTCGCCTACGAACTGGGGAATGTTCAAATAGTCAACAGCGATCTCGACGGCTGGGTGATTATTGAAGCTGTCAAGACCGTGGATGCTGTCAGCGTGGATGCCGCCGAGGATGCCAACCGGCACATGGACATCAAGGTCAAGCACAGCGGCAATCATGTGGATATCAGCACCAACTTCAGGAAGCTCACCGACCGGGGCACTTCCATTTTCAAAAAGATCCTCGGGGTTAGCGGCAAAGACGTCTACGGTCAGGTAGACTGGATTATTCATGTCCCGGCAGAGACACAGATCAAGAT
>JAHIVM010000326.1 GCA_018816665.1 Candidatus Zixiibacteriota bacterium | reverse complement strand
CGGACGGCGTGAGAATCGTACCGTACTACGAGCAACGTACGCTGGTTGAGGCCTGCGTTCGTACCGTGCGCGACGCACTCCTGCTGGGTATTGTGCTGGTGGTGGTGGTTCTGGTGATGTTCCTGGGCGGCATCCGACCGGCGATCGTGGTGGGCATAGCCATTCCGTTTTCGCTGCTGTTTGCCACCGGTTTTCTGAAGTATCTCGGGTTTTCGGCCAACCTGATGTCGCTCGGCGGGCTCTCGATAGCGATCGGCATGCTGGTCGACGGTACCATCGTGATTGTCGAAAACGTCGATCGGCGATTGCGCGAGGCAACGCCATCGGAATCCCGGGCCGGCATCATAGCGCGGGCCTGTGCCGAAGTTGGGCGACCGATTGTGTTTGCCATCCTGATCATCATCGTAGTGTTCCTGCCGTTGTATACGCTGCAGGGCGTGGAGGGCAAAACGTTCAGACCGCTGGCCATTGCGGTGGCCCTGGCCATGGCCGGGTCGCTGGTGTTTGCGGTGTTGATCGCTCCCGTGATGGCGGACCTGCTGATGCGACGGCCGAAAGCAGGCGCCGGACACAAGGCAGCGCGCGAGAACTTCGTAGTGCGCGGTCTGCTGGTGCTGTACCGACCCGTGCTGACCTTTGTGATGCACCGGCGCGGCGTGGCCGTGACCATTGCGGTGGGATTGATTGCCGTAGGATTGGTGGTGTTTCCCCGTCTGGGTTCGGAGTTTACTCCGCCGTTGCAGGAAGGGACCATCATACTCAAATTGACCATGGCGCCGTCGATTTCGTTCGAGGAAAGCAAGCGGATTACCATGATCGTGGAACGTCGCCTGACCCCCATCCCGGAAGTCCGTGAGATTGTCACCCGGATCGGCCGGGGCGAGGTGGGCGCACACGCGCATCCCATCAACTCGGCGGAGACGTATATAGCGCTGAATCCATCGGACACCTGGGAGAACGCGCACTCGCAGGAAGAGCTGCTTGATTACATACGCGCGCACTTGGGTGAGATTCCCGGTGTGCGGACCAATTTCACGCAGCCTATAGCAGCGGCGGTGGATGAGTTGCTCGAGGGCGTGCGTGCGGAACTGGCGGTCAAGCTGTTTGGACCGGATCTGGATATCCTGAAAGCCAAGGCTGATGAGATAGCCGATGTGGTCGGGGCGGTACGGGGGGCGGTCGATGTGCAGCCCGACCAGGTAACAGGACGACCGCAGTTGCTGATCAAAATCGATCGCCAGGCAATCGCGCGCTACGGTATCAATGTCTCCGATGTGCAGGAAGTGGTCTCGGCGGCGGTAGGCGGGGAGTCGGTGGGCCAGATTTTTGAAGGCATCCGCCGGTACGATATCCAGGTGCGTTACCAGGAGCAGTATCGTGACACACCGGAGGCAATTGGACGTCTTCTGGTACATTCGCCCGACGGCGTTTGGGTGCCGCTACGCGAGCTGGCCACACTGGAGGAACTGGTGGGACCACGCCAAATCACGCGGGAAAACAACGAACGGTTCATTTCCATCGAATGCAATGTGCACGATCGCGACATTGTGAGTTTCGTGGAAGAAGCGCAGAAGGCCATCGATGCACAGGTTGACCTGCCGCCGGGTTACCTGGTTACCTGGGGTGGTCAGTTCAAGCTGCAGCAGGAAGCCAATCGTCGTCTGGCAGTCGTGATTCCGATCACGTTGCTGCTGGTACTGATCCTGTTGTTTTCGGCCTTCGGTTGTCTGAAGAACTCGCTGCTGATTGTTTTCAATATTCCCCTGGCGCTGGTGGGGGGGGTGGTCGGGCTCTGGATATCCGGCCAGAATCTCTCCGTGCCGGCCTCGGTGGGGTTTATCGCCTTGTTTGGGATTGCGCTGGAGAACGGTATGGTGCTCGTGACATATATCAATCAGTTGCGGGCGGAGGGCATGTCGATGGATGAGGCCTCCCTCCAGGGTGCGATCATGCGCCTGCGCCCGGTACTGATGACCGCGCTGACGACCGGTCTTGGTCTGACACCGCTGTTGTTTTCGACCGGAGTCGGTTCCGAGGTGCAACGTCCGTTGGCGACCGTCGTGCTGGGCGGACTGATTACGAGTACGGTCCTGACCCTGGTGGTGATACCGTCGATCTATAAATGGTTCGCCACAAAACAGGTACGAGCCTGATTGAGTGTGACTGACAGTAGAATGGCCGGGTCTGAATCCAGACTCGGCCGTTTTGTTTGCAGAACAATGTACTAATGAACGAGACGCAGACTATCGAGTATTGATGCCTCGACCCAGAAGAAAGCGTCGTCTTCGTTGTAGAAACGATTGAAAAACAGGTATTTGCCGTCGGGCGTAACTCTCGGAAACGATACTGAACTACCGTTGTTGATCTCCGGCCCCAGCTGAACTGGCACACCCCACTCGCCGCTATCCAAACGATAAGCAATATACAGATCGGTTTCGGTACTATTGCGGCCGGGTCGGCCCGAACAAAACAGCAGGTAGGATTGATCGGGGGCGATGAACGGATACGTGTCGGCATCGGGGGTGTTGATCACAGCCGGCAGCGCAATCCGTGCCGCGTACACCTCGCCGCTTCGCCGACACCAGTAGATGCCTCGATTCCACTCCACCGAATCCATCGCACTGACAAACACCAGGGAACCGTCGGCAGCCACGCTGGGCTGGGCCTCGCTGGACTCGTCGTTGGGCGGTGAACCGAGATTGATGGGATCGCTCCATCCGTTCTCCGTGCGGGTGACATACCAGATGTCGGCGCGGCCATGACCGTCCGGGCGGACCGATGTGAAATACACTCGGGAGCCGTCGGGGGAAAAACACGGGTTGACATCATTGTGCGTCCCCGAAAAGGAAGCAACCGAGGGTTCGGTCCAGCCGGTGGCGGTTGCTTTCATGTGCATGATCTGGCCGCGACGTTGCTCGCGGATGATGACTGACCAGAATACTTCGTTGCCGTCGGGGGAAAAAGTCGGCGAGCAATGCTGAATACCGTCGACCGGCAGCAGTTCCGGCGCGAACTGCGCAGGTACGATGCCGGGATTCGATTGCCCGAGGTACGGTCCGATCGGTGGCGGCGCACCGGCTGATTGGCCTATTGCTGCCGACGCCAGAAGCGCCAAAACAAAGAGCGTGCAACACAACAACCGTTGACGGTAGTTTTTCCTCATCCCTGTCCTCCTGAAATGTCTCTGTGACGGATTCTGTATATTCAGACGGGATTGTCCAGATTCTGTTTCACGGAATCTTGCGGTGTGCTCTCGCCGGAGACTGTTCGCTGGCGAACAGATACTATCTCATTGGCGGACAGGTGGAGACTCGCAAGTCGATAGGATATGCTTGTCACACAATACGTTGCCGTCGTCGGCACGTGCTTTGCAAGGGGGCAGTTGTGATAGTTCCGATTCGGCGAGGAAATCTCGTCCGGTACTACGTAAAGAGAAGAATACGCGATCAGCAAGTCGAGGATAGCAGGTATGTTCAGGAGCTACATCACTATCGCCATGCGACATCTGGCCCGGCACAAGCTGTTTGCCGCCATCAACGTGCTGAGTCTGGCGGTCAGCCTGGCGCTTTGTCTGATCATGATCGGACATATCAGCTACGAGTTCAGTTTTGAGGACTGCCACGACAACAACTCCCGGATCTACCGGGTGGTTGGTGACTATCGGGCGGACGACGGCGTTGACCGGTCGGCGCAGGTGATGGCACCGCTGGGCCCTGCGATGGTGGCCAACCTGCCCGAGGTAGAGCAGGCGGCGGTGTTCCGGCACGTTGACAGCGTGAAAGTTGGCATTGATCGGGAACGGGTCCAGGCCGGGAATCTGATCTGCGCTAATCCGGATCTTCTGAAGGTGTTTACATTGCCGTTGCTGCAGGGCAACCCCGAGAGGGCGCTGATTGAACCGGGGGCAGTGCTGATTACCGAAAACGCAGCCCGGCGGTTGTTCGCGGGTCTCAACCCGGTGGGGAAGTCTATCTCATTCGGGGAGCTGTTTGAGGGCCGGGTGGTGGGCGTACTTGCAGACATACCGTCAAACACGCAATTGCAGTGCGACTTTGTTGCCTCGCTGGCCAGCCTGAACGAGGATATAACGTCGTGGGATCGGTTTGGACAGGATTACGTGTATGTGATGCTGAAGGACGGTGCCGATCCCGCGCGCGTTCTTCCGACCGCCACGGCCTTGTTGCGCCAGAATTTCGATCCGGAGACAGCCGGGCGCTTCACGCTGCATCTGCAGCCGCTTGGTGAGATCTACTTCGGCGGCTATCGCTCCGGCGAATTGAGTCCCCGTGGTGAGACGGAATACATGTATGTGTGGTCGTTTATCTCGGTCTTTATTCTGATACTGGCAGTTACCAATTTTGTCAACCTGTCGACCGCCAAGGCCTCCGATCGGATGCGTGAGGTGGGCATGCGCAAAGTGCTGGGGGCGTTCCGCGGCCAGTTGATTCGCCAGCATCTTGGAGAGGCGCTCCTGATAACGGTCGTGGCCACCATCATAAGTTTGGTACTCTACGAAATCTTCAAGAATGCCGTTGCAGACTACATGCCTCGGGAGATGCTGGCCGACTTCTACCGTAACAGCCGCATGATGCTGGCGACCGGCGGACTGGTGCTGCTGGTGGCGCTGCTGGCCGGGTTCTATCCGGCTTTATACCTTTCGCGTTTTCAACCCCTGACCATTCTGCGAGCGTCGAAGGGCGCCAAATCAACCCGGTCGCGACTGCGCAAAACGCTGGTAGTGGTGCAGTTCACGATTGCCATTATGTTTATTTG
>JAHIVM010000325.1 GCA_018816665.1 Candidatus Zixiibacteriota bacterium | reverse complement strand
TGTGGGCTGGCCGTCCCCCCCAACGCCCGAAAAGCATCTGCAGGTATTGAAAGCCTCTTGCACAAGCGTCCTGGCGATTGACACGCAGACCGATCAGGTAGTCGGATTCGTCAACGCGATCTCCGACGGCATCATGGCTGCGTATCTCCCGTTACTTGAGGTTCTGCCCGAGTATCAGAAGCGTGGTATCGGCCGGGAGTTGCTCCAGCGCATACTCGCTGAACTTGGCGACCTGTACATGGTTGATCTCATGACTGACACACACCTGGTGGGATTGTACGAGAAGTTTGGTTTCAGGCTGGGAGTTGGAATGTACATCCGCAATATGGGTCGGCAGGCGTGCGGGTGACGGATCATGGATCACCGCGATCAAGCGCCACGAGTCGCAGCTCAGGTCTCTATTGGTCGAGTGTCACCGTGCAAATGACCAATGTGGTAAATGCCCGCGACTGACTAATGGACGCCGCTGCGGAGACCTGAGGTATTTGGTCTATGACCTCGATCGCGGCAGGTCCCCCCGAGCAGAGGATGTTTGGGGACATCTCACTATAAACCTAACCCACATTTGACCTGAGGAAACCGAACCAGGGCCTGCCCCACCGGAATCGAGCAGGTTGGGATGCGGCAGAACACACAAAACTCCCCGGCGACCGGCCTCTCACCGCTCCGGCCGCCGGGGGCAATCGGGGAATCAAGCTCGAATCATTCTCGTTCGCAGCCCGCAATCCCCATATCAGTAACCGTAGATGACCGAGTAGTCCTCAGCAGAGACCATTCTCTGCGAGGTTTCCTCATGCCCCTACCAGTAGTCAGGTTGCCTTGCAAGGCAAATCTTGCCGGGACAGCCTCACTTAATAGATGTGTGGATTCGGATTATCTTTCACGGCGCGACGGACTCAGACGAGTCCGGCCAATGATCACGTGCGCGGGCTGAGTTCGGATCGATGTCTGCGCACCCAGGAGGCATACTTGAGGTCTTCCCGCTCGATATGCGTGATCCACCAGTTCTTGAGGAAGGCCAGGAGTTTGCGGACAGAGATATCCTCGCCCCGTTTGAGACGCAGGAGAATCTCCCTGAGATCACGCACCAGTTCACGATGTTCTTCTCGTTGCGTTTCCAGCGCCGGATAGTGCAATTGCTGCAGGTAGCGCTCCTCCGCGGAGAAATGCTTCTGAGTGTACTCGACCAGACGTACCAGTACCTGCCGGATTTCTGCGGCGCTGTCCCGTTTGGGCAGGGCCTCATGCAGAAGATTGATCATATCGATTATCTGCCGATGCTGATCGTCGAGTTCGTCAATGCCCACTGAGTACAGAGGGGACCATTGTACAAACATAATAAGCTCCGTAGTGCGCCGGGCTCAGCCGGGGTCCTCCAAGTGGCAATCCGACGCTCGATATCCTGCCACGTATCCTCTTTTCCATACGCAATAAGTCGACCAAACCGGCTACGGTCCGCAGTTCATAATTCGAACAGTGGCAGGACTACAGAAAATACGACAGTTTCAGGCCGACCGTATTGTCGCCCAATACCGGGGAGATTTCGGCTCCGGGGCCAAGATGATGCTTGAATACCGTCTCGGCGACAATCCAGCCGTAGACCGCGGCAAAATACACATCCGACGGCCAGTGGCCATCGGACGTTATCCGCTCGAGACATACGGAGCCGGCAATGCCATAGGCGGCGATTTGCACAGGGAGGAAATCGATATGATTGGAGATTATCGAGGCCGCGCTCATTACGTTTTTGGCATGGCCCGATGGAAACGAGGTGCCATCGTTGAATTTGAATGACCTCGGGCCTTCGTTTTCGAATGGGCGGCGACGTCCCACAGTGATATTGGCGGCATCCTTGGCTACTCCCGCAATGAGCTGCGATTCAAGGATTTCAGCCGATATCTGAAACAACGGTTTGCAACCGATCAGATACCCAACCGCCATGCCCCCAAGGTAGTACCTGTTGGTAGTCCCCATATACCCAACCTCGGAGAAGCTCTCCCCCAGTTTGCGAATGGGCTTGTACAGGGGATCGTCACGGCTTCTCTGAAATGCGGCGTGGATCTCCCGGTCGTAGATGAATATTACTCCGCCGACCGCCAGAATACCGCCCACCCAGAGGAGGCTACGATTGTTGATGCGGGCCGGAGCGGAATACACGTGAGTCAAATCCCCGACCGCTGTTTTCCCCACATACCCCAGATCACGAAAGATGCCCCGTCGCCAGCCGGCCTCGGCCGTCTGATTGTCCGGGGTGTCGATGGCCATATAGGCAGCGCCACACCTGCCGGTCGCCGAACGGGCAGCATGTAATGCCGGCAGTTCCGATGACATGAAGAGTCGTGCCGACAGGCTATGGGCATCGGCCAGACAGTCGCTGCCAGCGCCGGAGAGCACTGCCAGCAGTGTCACAAATATCACCATGCCTGTCGATTCTCTTACCATATTCTGCCGGTCATTTTGTGATGGCTCAGGTTTGAAGCTTCTTCACAACATCAAACACACTGTCGGCATCGTTAACAACAAAGAAATGAACGCATTTGACGCCGCGGGCCATCAGTTCTTCGCATTGCCGGATAGCCCAGGCGCGCCCAATGGTCCTGACGTGTTTCCGATTGGTCTGAATCTCCCCCACGAGAACGTCCGGTAAAGTAATATGGAAATTTCGCGGTAACGATGACAACTGATGGACGCTATTAATGACTTTCAGGCCGGGTATGATTGGCACCAAAATGCCGGCCGCGCGGCAGTTGTCAACAAAGCGAAAGTAATCCTCATTGTCAAAAAACATCTGAGTGACTATGTAATCCGCACCGCTGTCGACTTTGGCCTTGAGCCGCTGAATTTCGGTTTGCATGTTGGGTGATTCAACGTGCTTCTCCGGATAGCCTCCCACTCCCACGCACATTTCCACAGGATCGGGATCGGCGACTTCTTCCAGGTACGTCCCGGCCCTGAGGTCGGCGATCTGCCTGACCAGTTCGTCGGGATGAACGTTCACACTGTGTCCGCCGCTGACCGGCGGTTTGTAATTGGTTTCGTCGCCGCGAATCGCAAGGACATTGTGGATACCCAGGAAATTAAGCTCAATCAGGGCGTCCTCGGTTTCTTCGCGCGTGAAACCGCGACACAACAAGTGCGGCACGGTATCAATATTGTACCGATTCTGAATGATGCCGCACAGGCTGATCGTCCCCGGACGCTTGTTGCGGATCCGCCGGCGAACGGTGCCGTCGGGCAACTCCTCATATACTGCCTCAGCCGAATGACTGGTGATATCGATGAAGGGCGGTCTGAATACTATCAGATGCTCAACGATACTAAGCAGATCGCGTGCAGAGCGTCCGCGCGGCGGAGGGATTATCTCATAACTGAACAGCGGCCTGTCGGCTCGTTCCAGATGTTCTGTAACAAACATGGTTCACATTCCTGCATTAGTCGCGGGCTTACCCTTCCGGCTCATACGACAGGTAGGGTGCAAGCCACTTCTCGACTTCAGTAACTGTCATCTTCTTGCGACCGGCATAATCTTCAACCTGATCGCGACCAATGAGTCCTACCCCAAAGTACTGTGAGTCGGGATGACCCAGGTACCAGCCGCTGACCGAGGCCGCCGGAGCCATGGCATAATTCTCCGTGAGTGTTACCCCGGTATTGCTCTCCCCCGCCAGCAGATCGAACAGCTTGCGTTTTTCGGTATGATCGGGGCAGGCCGGATACCCCGGCGCAGGACGGATCCCGCGGTATTGTTCGTTGATCAACGCAGCTGAATCAAGTTGCTCGTTTCCTGCATACCCCCACAACTCACGGCGAACCCTGCTGTGCAGGTATTCGGCAAACGCCTCTGCCAGCCGATCGGCCAGTGCCTTGACCATGATCGCGGAGTAATCGTCATTCGTACGTTCAAATGCTGCCGCCAGATCCTGCGCGCCATGTCCGGCCGTTACGATGAAGGCTCCCATGTAGTCCCCGACACCGGACGCCACCGGCGCGACAAAGTCCGCCAGGCAGTTATTGGCCCGCCCCGGTCGGTTCTGTTTCTGTTGACGGAGACATGGCAGCGTGACATGCACGGTGCTTCGGCTATCATCTTCATAGACGACAATGTCGTCCCCCGATGAATTCGCCGGGAACAATCCCAGGACCGCTTTGGGCCGCAGCAATCGCTCCCGCACAATCCTTTCAAGCATCTTGCGGGCATCACCAAGAAGCTCGCGAGCCTCTTTGCCAACATGTTCATAGTCAAGAATATCCGGATACCGTCCGGGCAGCTTCCAGGCCTGAAACAACGGCGTCCAGTCGATGTAGTCAACCAGCTCGGACAAAGCCGTATCATCGATTACGGTAATACCGGACCGGTGCGGCGCTGTGGGCACATAGGATGGCCAGTCAATGACAGCTCTATTCGCGCGTGCTTCTTCAAGTGACAGAAGTGTTTTAGCCGACTGTTTCCGCGTGTGCTCACTATGCAGTTCCCGGTATTTGCTGCGGATACGATCCGCGTATTCCCAGCGTCTTTCAGGGTCCAGTAATCGCCGGGCAACCGTCACGGCCCGGGAGGCATCGGGTACATACAGCGCGGGACCGGAGTATTCGGGCGCAATTTTGACGGCCGTGTGTACCTGTGAGGTCGTAGCGCCGCCAATCATCAGG
>JAHIVM010000324.1 GCA_018816665.1 Candidatus Zixiibacteriota bacterium | reverse complement strand
CTGGACACCCAGCGTAATATCTTCACCCGGCTCAACCAGTCCGTTGTTGTTACCCAACGCATCGCTGATCGTGTGTAAATCGTACACGCAGTACGGTCCCGACGGCGCGATCACCGGGATCGTCTCGATAAGCGTTTCGGCGTTGTAGCCGGTAACAGTGAGTGTGATTTCCTCACCGACCGGCAGGGAAGTGAGAACCGGAATGACTGCTTCGCCGGCGGCATCAGTGTAGGCCGAGCCGTACAGGATACCGTTGTGGTACAGGGCGCACAGGGCGTTCTCGAAACCGTCGACGGTGACGGGAACCTCGGTGGCGGTCAGAAGCAGAGCAGCCTCATGGCTGACCGAGAGCGTGGTTGCCAGATCGGAGCGAACCTGCAGCGACGGATCGCCGAAGATATGCCAGGTGTCGTACATCTCGACACCGCCGCTACCGTTAATATCGATCATTTTGCAGGAGCCGTTGAAGCACAGTCCACCATAGGTTGTTTTGGCATCGGCAATCAGCAGATCGGCAATCTCATCCTGAGCATCCATGGGCGGCGACCAGGACTGGTTGATCGAGGACATGTAGGCGCCGATAGCGCCGCTCGGGGCACCGCCGCTGGTTGCCCGCAACCAGGCCTCGGCAAAACAGGTAGGGCCGTCGAACTCGCCGTTGACGCACGCCACGCTGATAATCCAGGGCAGCATATCTGTATTGGTCAAGGCATCGACATCGGCGTTATTGAAGCCGGTGGTGGACCAGGCCGTGGTGCTGCCGTGACCCGTATAGTTGATAAGACCTCGGCCGGTATTCAGATTGGCCGAAACCTGGGCGTCGGTAGCGCCGAGATTGGCGTACATCTGGTCGACTTCGGTGTACGTATATCCGAGCAGGTCGGCCCGAATGAGATCTTGATGCTCCCAATCATGCTCGCCGCCCTGACCGGTGCCGCTGTCATCGGAGGCGATCCCCATGGCTTTGGCCAGCCAGTTTCCGGACACGATATTTCTTTCGTAGTCGATAGTGCGTTCGACCTGAGTCTGGACGTGGGCCTCGGTGGTGGCCGAGAAACGTCCGATAAATGCATCGGGATAATTGTCCGTGCCGGCCAGTTTGGCGTAACTCGGATCGGAGGCGCCACCGGAGGCCTGCGGTGTGACTACTTCGGTGTAATCGCCCACCAGGATAATCCAGGCCAGGCTGGTGCTGTCGTAAAAGTCCTGAATGAAATTATCAATAGCAGTTGTGGTGTTACCAATCGTGGAGACGTCCACTATGGTGGTTTTGATCCCCTTCTGCAGCTTCCAGTCGACCAGCGGTTGCATGGCGGTATGGAAAGCGTCGTGTGTGATTATCAACATGTCGCCGGTTTCGCCCAGCGGAGTGTACTTGAGACTCGAGGCCACTTCCGCGTAGTTGACAAAACGATTGCGATAGAGATGGTCGAATTCCGGAACCAGACCGCCGGAGAGCCGGGAACGATCCAGAGCGTTTATCTCGGCCTCACCGTCGGCGTATACCTCGAGAGTCACCGAGGTGTACACACGCAGGGTTTTGGTGGCCGGATTGTACTGGAAGGCATTCACTTCGACCACGGTGCCGCGATAATCGCGGAGAATATAGGGCTCGCGGAGCGCTGCCAGTTCCGACGGATACCAGTCCTGACCCTGATAGACGGCCCCAAACGTGTAGGGAACGTCGTCGGGATTCACCGTCCGGAGCAGATTTCCTTTGGACGGTGCGACAGGCATATCGGGATAATCAATATACTCGGCGGAGAGTACTTTCAGGTTCATATGCGCATTGTCAGGGATGATAATGCTGCGGCAAAGCCGGGGGAGGGCTGGTTCTCCGGCAATAAGGAGATTGCCCTCCTTGCCGGTGGTGACCCGATAAAACGACTCGCCGTTGATGTCCAGGTTCTGGCGGTCGAACTCGTTTACCTCGAATTTCAGTACCGTGTGGGAAGTTGAATACTCTTCAACTGCCACGGTGATTGCGTCACCCGACGCCCCGATTTTGATGTTCTCAGCGTTGGTCAGACCATGAGAACACAACACCACGAGGAGTGCCGTTAGCAGGATGTTGCGCATGTGGGACCTCTCTCCTATGATATGTTTCACTCAGCAGTTTGTCCTTCAGGCGTGTTCTTCTAAGGACTTTTTAGAGTCTGTGTAGTTCTGGGGCACCGCCTGCCGGGGTGCAGACTCTATGTTCCTATAATATAGGTAAGAAAGGCTCATTTTCAACAAAAAAGGTTAAACAGGACAAGATTCATCAGATTGAGTGCCTGCTGCTGTCCAGAAGTCCGCCTGATCCGCCAGGGCTAGGACTGACCTGTCGGTGCCGCCTTGACATTATACGAAATCGGCCTAACTTGTTGGCAGATGGGGGACACCAACAACGATCCCGTCTTTCGCGCGGCGTGTTCAGTGTCGGCAGAACTACTACGAGGTCTGACTTGATCGCCGGATCATCGGTCTATGAAGAGGGGACGTTCGTGGCAGTGATTCGTCGCAGCGTCCCTGCGAACCCCTAAGTCTCCGTCTGGGAGGGAGGACCCGTGGACTCACACGCACCTTCGTTAGTTGACATGCACTTTCATGTAGGTCTGCTCGGTGACGACGGAAGCGGGCTCGGCGGGATGTCGCCTGAGTACCGCAAGTCACTGGCGTACAAAACGTTTCTGTACTTTGCCGGCATCGCCGAAGACGCCGTGTCAGATAAACTGCTGCGGGAGAAAACACTTGAGACGATCCGAGCCAGCGCTGTCGGCAAAGTTGTTTGTCTGGCCCTGGACCCGGTGTACGACATCGCCGGAATGAGGCAGACCGGTCAATCAAACCTGTGGGTTGACAACCGGTACATTCTTGAACTCCGCGATCATCTGCCCGACCGTATTCTGTTTGGCGCCTCGGTTCATCCGTACGACCCTGATTTCAGGACCCGGGTACACTTGTGTGTGGAAAACGGTGCGGTCCTGCTGAAATGGCTGCCATCGGCCCAGCACATCAACCTGGCGGATGACCGTGTACGAGAGGCGCTGATCTTTCTGGCGACGGCTGGAGCCGGGGGGAAGCCGCTGCCGTTGCTGCTGCATGTGGGGCCGGAATACGCGATCATGTCGACTGATTCGCGATCCGGTTCTTACGACTATCTGACCTGGTCGGCCTGGGATGGGTTCGTGAATTTCTGGCGGTTCCACAAACGCTGGTATGTTCCTGATGTCTCGGCCATCCGCCGTACTATTGAAGCAGGGCTTCAGGCGGGCGCAGTTATTATCTTTGCACACTGCGGATTACCGTACTTCTTCAGCGGTCCCATGGGACGTCTCCTGGAGCACAGTGACTTCCCCGAAGTACGCGAGTATCTGAGGAACAGCGACCGGGGTCTGTATGCCGGTGGTTGTTATGCCGATGTTTCCGCGTTCGCGACTCCTTTCCGGAAGCGTTATGCGCAGGCGCTCAGAGACCTGCCTCAGGAGTATCTGTTAATGGGGAGTGACTTTCCGACGCCGATTTTTGATACTGCTCCCGATGCGAGGGCGGTCAATCGGGCGTTCAGGTCTTTCATGAGGACCGGTGATGTGAGATACCTGGTTGTCCCGCAGGAGAACCTTCTGGATGTGAATGTGCGGGAAATCGAGGGCTTGCTCGGCAAGGGCAGCCCCGTCTTCACGAACTTCGCCCGGTTGCTGGGCCGCGAGGGCTGGGCACGCTTGATAAGGTAAGAGACCAGACAAATGTGCCCGACGGTGAGAGCACACTTCCACCGCCGGGCGTTGTGCCGACCTTGCGCATGCGCATTGCCGAGCAATCGATCCCCCTCAATCACCTTAGAAGCAACATCTTCTTTGATTCCGTGAACTCTCCCGCCTCAATCCGGTAGAAATAGACTCCCGATGCGGCGTCGGAAGCATCCCATTCGACTGCGTGTTGACCGGCGGAGAGTTCGTTGTCGACCAATGTCGCGACTTCCTGCCCCAGGACGTTGAAGACTTTCAGGCACACCGCGGAGGCCTCCGGCAGCGCAAACGCAATCTCCGTTGTCGGGTTGAACGGGTTAGGATAATTCTGCGCCAGCTGGAAGGAGAACGGGAGATCCGAACTGCCTCTGGTCGCTTGAAGATTGATCTCAACAGATTCATGCTGCAAGGTGGAAGCGGTCGCAGACAGGATTTCCAGTGAACCGTCAACCCTCAGAAGCTGTGTGACCCCGGCAGGTATGATGCCGTCTCCGTCGACGTCCAGGATGCCGGCGTATGTGATACTGTCTTGCTGGCCGGCCAGGACGTCCATTGACGGCACTAGGCCGATCGGGTTCAGAGTTCCCTCGCCGCGCCACCGCAGTTCTATGCCTCGGAGAACGACGGAACTCCTGACACTCAATACGGTCAGCCCGTGATCGTACTCCACGTCGAGGACAACATCCGCATCCTGATGCAGTTTAGCAGCACCCGATTCCGTGCACCCGCAAGTCAGGGGGGTGAATGTGATAAAAAGGTGGTCAATCACTGTGGTGAGGTCGGCGATATCGACTACACAGTCGGCGTTGACCATAGCAGCGTCATGACAACAGAGGGGCGTAAACGAGATGAACGAGAAGTCAATGAGCGCCGTGAGATCACCCACGTCGACCGACCCATCCCGGTTCACGTCACCGGGGAGGAAGCCTGCAATCTCTGTGGAATCCCACTGATCGGAGTAGTCCGGCAGGAAACTGCTTGATGGACTGAGCGTGTCGGCAAACTTGGTTGCGCGTGTCGGATCGTCGGAGAAGGCTGTATCCCAGTGGATAAACCAGCTTTCGTTACAGAGGCTCCTGGCTACGAAGTTCACGTTGAACAGTGTGGTTGTGTCTCCCGCCGGAATACGCGCGCCCGACGAGTTGGCCAGTGCAACCAAAATGAATCCTTCTTCGAAGTTGACATTGGCCGTCTTGTAGTCCCATGATTCGGTCAGGAGGTCGTCAAAGGACACATCGCACACCTCAACATCATCAGGGATCTTTAGCGCGATGGACGCACCTACGGCTGGCTGAGTCAACACACATGATACGGGTTGAACGGCTGCACCCATATCACATGAATCACAAGGAGAAATCGAGATTGAGGGCAACTTTTCGCTTGCCTTTGACGAAGTAG
>JAHIVM010000323.1 GCA_018816665.1 Candidatus Zixiibacteriota bacterium | reverse complement strand
CGGTCTACGTTCCATTGTAACGGCAAGATTACATGCCCCGGTGCCCCACCGCTTGCGGGGGGAAGAGATTAGAATGTTCTTCAAGGATATGCCTCCCCGTTTCGCAGTCAACAATCCTATGCTATTGGAGTATACGGAGAAACGGACTAGGCTGTCAACGATATGATAGCGCAGATGGGCGGGCGGTCAGGGGTATCACTTTGAATCCCACCCGAGGCACGGGTGGGCCTCCGGGCGGATGTATCAAGATAGCGGTGGTTCGTTTTCTGCAGGCTTGAAAAGCATCACCAGAGCCACAATCACGAGTATTACAACCATGGCAGCGAGAGTGCCGATTTTGAAATCAACTTCCTCAGACCAGTACCAACCTAATGCAACGGGAACCGGCCCCACACACCAGTCCACCGATCACGGCAAGTACTCTCTTACCTGGTCCGGTGGCCCACCCGTGCCTCGGGTGGGGCCACTAGTCCATGATCATTCTACAACTCAAGGCCATCAATAGCCAGCACAATCTGCCCTTCACCACGATACCAGTTGTAGCTCGACCACGGCCAGTCCGAAGGATGTCTGACCAATTCCCGCTTCACAGGATTCAGGTGACAGTAGTTGATTTTCTCGCGTACTACGTCCTGTGTTCTGCAGTTGTGATCGTAACACCGCCGCTGCCAAAGGGCACGCCGACCGTCATCGCGGCGAAGGACTCTTCCCGTGTACGCGGGATCGCTCAGGATCTTCCGGGATGTCCAGGCTTTGAAACGTCCAATGGCATCTCCCAGGGCACATCCGTCGGGGGGCATGAGTACAAGGTGAACGTGTTCCGGCATCACCACCCAGCCGAGAATGCGGATGTGTCGATAGCTGCGGAGATGTGACACTCCTGCAAGCACGATATCCCGGGCAATCTGCGTGGTCAAATAGCGGTGCCGGCGAAAGCAGGTGAACGTTACGAACCGTGCGGTACCGAGATTGTCGTAGTGTCGCAGACGGGGCATACAGCAACATAGCAGGCGTCACTGACAGAGTGCGTCAGTGAACCATGCTGTTGTTACCCATGTAGTGAGTCCATTCTGTTACCTATGTCGTGGGTTTGTACCCCAGAAGATCCCACCCGAGGCACGGGTGGGCCACCGGCCGTAGGGACGAAAGGCAAAGTCATTGGATCATTGCATGACGTTCAGTTGCGGCATGTCCGAAGACGCACATGCCCTACTCTTCGGAGTCTGATTGCAGGTTTCCCCCGGGCACAAAAAAGCGGAGAGGTAGGGATTCGAACCCTAGGTACCTTACGGTACAACGGTTTTCGAGACCGCCGCCTTCGACCACTCAGCCACCTCTCCGAATCTTCTGGTACGACCCACCCGGGCCGCTATGTGAAACGCCAATTTAACCAAAAATCGACATTTGTAAAGCTCTTTTACCGCCCGCAACCCGCTCTAGGACAACAGACTGTCTTTGCCCCGGTAAAATGTCCCGGCCTCCACCAGTGCCTTCTGGTGCTCAATCACTTTCCGCACAAAGCCATACCGCGGACGAACCACCTGAAACACCACAAAAGAAAAGATCACAAACAGCGCCGTCTCCTGAAACCGCCCGGTAGCATAAAAATACACAAAGCCCCAGATAGATATCGATGCTATCAGAATAAATATCGGACGGGACCGCACCAGCAACTCCCGGGCGATATCTTCCTCAAACGTTTCCTCCCGACGAACCATCGGCTGCTGCAACACTTTCCATCGCCAGTAAATCGCCGCCCCGGATTGGCACAGAGCCACAAACACCAGGACGTAGAACAGTTGATTGGCCCACGACGGTATCGAATTAGCCACGAAGGAATTCTGATTGATGTAATAACACACAAACAACAGGACCGCCGGCAATCCAATGTTCACCAGCATCCCAAAATACAACGGACGGGCTATCAGGCCGGCCAGGTCGTAGTCACTGTCGAACGATCCGCCTCTCATGGCGTCTCCAGTTTTTTGAGGAACTCCAGGTATTTCTCCCGCCTCGGCCAGTGGACAAATGTCCAGGCAATGCCGATCGGGTAAAACCACAACATGCGGGTCATGTCACCGCTGAGAAAAAATGCGACCAGTCCGTAGATATAACACGACTCCACCAGGGCCATTTTGATGATCGCCAGATTCAGCCACAGCGCCCCCGGCAGCATGGCGGACCGTTGCGCACTCCGGTAGTTGCTGATATGCATCCGCTCGATAAAAAACGCCATCGCGGGCGCTACCAGCGCGATCGGAATCAGCATGTAGATCAGTTGGAAGGCAGACGATGTCTCGGGGGCGATATCCATCGACGGCATCTTGATGTAAGCAATCACAAGGTACACAATCGGCGCCGCCAGCAGCAGAACAAACGCCAGCATCCGGGCTTTTGAGACGAAGCTCTCGTCGGGTAGATTGCCGTTCAATTGATTTTCTCCTTGTTATTGCGCACCTGTTTGAAAAACAGCCGCATCAACTCCGCCACAGCGATGGCAGGATGGGTATCGTTTAATTGAACCGCATACTTCTTGTGGAACCCTTCAAGAGATTTTTCTCTTTGAAGATAGATTCGGATCATATCT
>JAHIVM010000322.1 GCA_018816665.1 Candidatus Zixiibacteriota bacterium | reverse complement strand
CGCCGAATGTTCTCAAGCACGATCAGGCCCGCGCCGCTGCCCACCTGAAATCCGAAATTGTCCTTCACAACTCCCGCCGCTCGGGCGACATTGGTGACATTTTCAGCAACCTGGGCATTGAACGGGTTGCTCCGCGCCCGGCCAATATCCAGGGTTCCCGAGCCGATTCCGGAGTTTAACCCCGGCGCCTCAAACGGTACCACGAAATCGACCAGTTCCATCGAGATCGGCGCCGGCAGAATCACCCGCTCACTGACCGTCCCGGCCAGCAGGCAAACGTACTCGGCGCACTCGGCATCGGCGTTGAACAGCCCCAGCGGCCCGCAAAGCTCCTCGGGCCTGCCCATCGCTCCCGAGGCATTGCCGTGGATATCGGCCATTGGCACCGGGCCAAAGGCAACCCGTACCTGAACCTCACCGGTCTGCAGTTTGCGTACCCGGTTGCCGTGAGAGAAGCCTACTCCGACCCACGGAAGGAAATCGCCGGCCACAACATGGGCTCCCAGCTTGCGGTAGACGTTGCCATAAATGCCCCCGATAATGCCGTCACGAAACGCCTCGGCCAGCCACGGATCCGTATGATCAAACAGGGCATTGCCGTAAATCTTGACGTTTTTCTTACCGAATGCTCGAAGTTTGTCCACGACCGCCTTCAGGCCGTTGTCACCGGTCCGGTAGTAGTGCGGATACGAAATCGTATCGCCGTCCCGGATAACCTCCATAACGTGATCCAGCGTTGTCACCTTGGAGGCCCGCCGGGGTGTCCGGGCCGGCATGGCCCGACCGATCATCCGGGTCTGACTGCCCGGCGACGGAAACGCCTTGCTGAAAGGCACATACGTTTTGCCGTTGTATATGATGGTGTTCTGTTGCGTTGCTCTGGCGCGATCAATCGTATCTACCATGGTCACCTCGTCGACTGTTACCGTCGGCATCTGCCGACTTGGGAGGGAAAGTACAGGAAAAAGGGGGTTCTGGCAAGAGGGAGCCGCAAAACACAGCTCAGGCTTCGAAGACAGCCGACCTGTTGTTCAGGAACAGGCCTCAGGATCAACCACGACCACCGCCGCCCCGGTGAACCGTCCGGCCCGCAGATCATCCAGTGCCTCGTTGGCCCGCTCAAGCGGATAGCCGTGTACCTCTGTTTTCACCGGCACGCGCGGAGCCAGGGCCAAAAACTCCTCACCGTCGGCGCGGGTCAGATTGGCCACCGATCGAAGCACCCGTTCTTCCCATAACAGGGCGTATGGGAACGACGGAATGTCACTCATGTAGATACCGGCGCAGACGACAATTCCCCCTCGGTCCACGGCCTTGAGAGCGGCCGGGACCAAATCACCCACCGGTGCAAAGATGATAGCGGCATCAAGGACAGTCGGCGGGCGTTCATCGGCGCCCCCGGCCCACACCGCGCCAAGATCGCGGGCGAATGTCTGGGCCTCGCCATCGCCCGGACGGGTGAAGGCGTACACCTCACGGCCCTGGTACCGGGCCACCTGAATCAGGATATGGGCAGCGGCGCCAAAGCCGTAAAAGCCAAGCCTGGTACCGTCGCCGGCCATACCCAGGGCGCGATACCCGATCAGTCCGGCACACAGCAGCGGGGCCGCCTGAAGATCGGGATAGTCACCGGGGATGGGAAAGCAGAACCGATGATCGGCGACGGCGTACTGGGCAAAGCCGCCGTTGATCTGGTATCCCGTGTAGCGTGCCTCACCGCAGAGGTTCTCCCGCCCGGAGGTGCAAAATCCGCACTGCCCACAACTGCCGCCCAGCCAGGGGACACCCACCCGGTCGCCCACGGCGACATCGCGGATCCGGTCGCCACACTTCACCACGCGACCAACTATCTGGTGCCCCGGTATGATCGGGAGACGGGGTTCGGTCAGTTCACCGTCGACAACATGCAAATCCGTCCGGCACAAGCCGCAGGCGTGGACCTGTATCAATACCTGATCCGCCCCGGGTTCCGGTGCTGGAACATCACGATACTGGAGCGGGGCTCCGGGGGTGTCGAGGATCATCGCCTTCATACGTCAACTCCGCAGCAAAACGTGGAAGATGAGTTTGATATTCGCATGGTATCGTCCGGAAACCATTTGTCAAGACGCACCGGGCAAAATCATTATGGGCAGCGTACGTTAAGGAATTTCAATACCGTCCGATACACTATACTAACAAGTATATTCTGGGGTCAGGAATAGACTTACCAAAGAGTGAACACCATCCGGGGAGATAATCCCGGTGGTTGGATATTCAACGGGGCTGGCAGGTCCCGGCGAGTGCCCGACGTGGTCTTTCGCGTGGACCGCGGTCGCGATATCCGCCACGGAGAAGTTGACACCGCCCGGAATCATACTCGGACAGAGTCAGCGGGGCAACCCGCAACACATGCCCTGATGTCAGTCAGGTGCTGCCACCCGGAAGCGACTCCATCCCCCGATGGAGTCGCTTCGCATTTTGGGCAATTAGTCGGGTACTAGACGCGCACCGCTCCCCGGGGAGCCGCGGCTCGAACATCCTCGGATACATCCGCCTCGAAGTCACGGAAGTTGTCCCGGAACAGACCGGCCAGATGCTGCGCCTGACGATCATAGGCTTCGCCATCGTCCCACGTTGCCCGCGGGGTGAGGACCTCCGCCGGCACGCCCGGACAGGTAAGCGGCACCTGCACACCAAACACGGGATCGGTGCGGTATTCCACATTGCGCAACGAGCCGTCAAGAGCCGCATTCAGCAGCGTGCGCGTATGTTCAATACTCATCCGCTTGCCGGTGCCGTACGGTCCGCCGGTCCAGCCGGTATTCACTAGCCAGCAATCAACGTTGTGTTCGCGAATCCGCGAGGCCAGCAGCTCAGCATACCGGGTCGGATGCAGCACCATAAACGGCGCCCCAAAACAGGCCGAGAAGGTGGCCTGCGGTTCGGTCACACCTCTTTCAGTACCGGCCAGTTTGGCCGTGTAGCCGGATATGAAGTGGTACATGGCCTGCTCGGGCGAGAGACGGGATATCGGCGGCATGACGCCGAAGGCATCGGCGGTCAGCATCACGATATTCTTCGGATGCCCGGCCTTGCTCTCCCTCAGAGCATTGGGAATATGTGACAGCGGATAGGCCGCTCTCGTGTTTTCAGTGAGGGAGGCATCGTTGAGATCCAGACGACGAGTCACCTGGTCATACACGACATTTTCCAGAACGGTGCCGTACTTGCGCGTGGTCGCGTAAATCTCGGGTTCCGACTCCGGAGAGAGGTTAATCACCTTGGCGTAACAGCCACCCTCGAAATTGAATACGCCCACCGGGCTCCACCCGTGCTCATCGTCGCCGATAAGCTTGCGATTCGGGTCGGCGGAAAGCGTTGTCTTTCCCGTACCGGACAAACCAAAAAACAGGGCGACATCACCGGCCGAGCCAACGTTGGCGCTGCAGTGCATGGACAGCACGTTATCCTGCGGCAGCAGGAAGTTCAGGACCGTGAAAATTGATTTCTTGATCTCACCGGCATAAGCCGTCCCGGCTATCAGAACCAGCTTGCGTTTCAGATTCAGCAGGATAACCGCCTCCGAATTGGTGCCGTCGACCTCCGGGATCGCCTGGAAATTCGGGACGTGGAGGACCGTGAACTCGGGGACATGGTTCGCCAGTTGATCGTCCTTGATGCCGATAAACATGTTGCGCGCGAACAGTGAGTGCCAGGCGGTTTCGGTAATGATGCGCACCGGCAGACGGTATTTCTCATCGTACCCGGCGTGGCAGTCCTGCACGTACAGGTCACGAACCTGCAAATAGGCCTGCAATCGACGGAAAAACAGTTCGAACTTCTCCGAAGTAAACGGCTTATTCACCTTCCCCCACCATACCAGATCCCGGTACTTGTCGTCCTCGACAATAAACTTGTCCTTGGCCGCCCGGCCGGTGTGCAAACCGGTCTGTACGGCGATGGGACCCAGATGCACCATGCATCCTTCACCGTGGCGGATAATATCTTCATAGAGCATGGGCGTGTTGTGATTCCAGTGGACATGGCGAAAGTTGGTGAGTCCGTGGTTTTCCAGTCCATAAGCACTGCGGATTCGTTTTACCGCCATGAATACCTCCAGGGGGTCTTTGGTTACTAATGTTCTGCAAAAAGGAACGCTGATAGCGATACCGGTATCATCGGAACCGAAAGGCCCCAGCATTACTCTGTAACACTCAAACCGGCCCGCAAGTTTGGCTGCCCCCCCCTGTTGCGTCGAAATCAGACAGATTCACGACCAAATCACCCCTGCCCGCCGAGCCGGAGATACTTGTACCGTGACCTGCAGTCGATGGAAATACGGCCGGATCGGCCGAACGGCCCGCCGCGAGGTGATTGAACGGTTTGCACCGGTTCTGTACCTGCATCCCCGGGACAGGTACCGCCCGGGATGTGTTGAGGACTACCTCGAGGGCGTGTGTCTTCGTCTGGACAGGAAACACACTCGCGACAAACCGGTACTGGACAGGGTCAATTGTGCCACTCGGCTGCTGGGCCACTATGTCGACCGTCAGCATTCCGATCGCTCTTACCCCAGCCGCTACTTCCTGGAGGTGGCCGGCAATCGAACCCAACGGGAGACAACCCGTCGAGGCAACCTTGACCGGGCACGCTGCTACGCGCATATGCGCCACGCGCCGGGATCGATTTCCCGATGGGATATCCAGTATCTCTTTTTCTATCCTTTCAATGGCCGGCTCGGAGCGGGCGGTGCCCACGAAGGTGATTGGGAGCATATCACCGTCCGGGTAAATCATTACGCCGACCGAATTGAGAAAGTGTACTTCTCTGCTCACCACCATGAGGGACGGTGGTCCTACGAACGGTCCGCCCTGAATCCGGCTGGTTATGCTGTCGGGGCAACCTGCGGACACGACGGTAATCAGCATGTCCGCGTGTGGGTGGCGAAGCATTCGCATGCCTGCTACCCGGAACCGGGGCGGCACCCGCGACACGCGTTCATGCTTCCCCACGGCGGACTGCACGACACGATCGGCGACCTGCTGCCGGATGACACAGCCGCGGAATCAGAACCGGCGGCAACAACCTGGGATTGTGCCGGCTGCCTGGAAGATCTTACCGAACACACGCAACCCTGGCTCAGATACTCCGGGCTCTGGGGTGAAGTGGGACAGATGTTCTCCGGCCCTTACGGTCCCGCGCATCAGCCCTGGTGGTACGATGACGATGCCGCGCGCCTGCCCTTCCCCTCCGCCATCCAGTTCCTCAGTCGAAACAACTGCTGCAGCGATGTAATCTATGAGACGACCGATGACGCCGGGCAGTATCTTACGGACACGCTGCGACGGGACTTCGAAGCCGCCGGCGTGCGTTCGCTGCTCTGCCGCAACGTACGACGGGGCGTCACCATCCGCATGTATGACCATCCCGATCCCGGGAGCGCCGGGGACAGAGCCGTCATCCGGATCAAACGGCCTGTTGATTACCTCTATATCGATCACCTGGAACCCGACGGCAGCGACGCGCGCACGGTTATTCGGGAGAACGATGTCTTCCGTACGGAACTCACTCGCGTCAACGGACTGGCCGGACGACTGGCGGGCGTCTACATTGATTAGGGCGTAAACATTATCGCCTCGTCTCATTTTCCACAAGTCGCGACCGTGGTTGCCGTCGAGGACGATCGTTCTCCGTCACCTGTTGTCTTGCGAATTCTTAGACGAAAACAGACCGTGTTTGCGACAGTCTGCTATTGATATCGCTTGACAGACTCCACCCTTCGCGCTTGCTTGATTAGTATAATCAACAGACATCAACCCGACACCGGGTTCCTGCTCCCGTCAATCGCATCGAATCCAGCAGTCGCCCACGCCTTTGCGTGTCGACAGGGTTGGGGGCAACTTCGATCGGACATAGCGGCAGTATTCAGGTATCGCCTGGCAGCGTGATAATATCTCATGCGACGGTAACTCGATTCGGGCACCGATCGCTTTACATCAATCGACTCCTGTAAGCGGCACGTTCAGGACCGGCTACTGATTTCACGTCGCATGAATCGGCAGGAACGAAGAGACTGTGGGATACAGGACAACCCACACCAACACTCAAGTACAGGAGAGTGAGTCATGATGCACAAGATTCCGTCCGAGAAGAAGGATGAGATTCTCAAAGGAGCTCACCGCCGGCTGGAGCAATACGCTGCCGAAGGCAAGGGTATCGATCGATACTCAGTGGAATTGAAGTACTGGCTGGAAGAACAGCCGGAAGTTCGGCGGGCCGCATTGCGCGGCCGTAACACGGTCACGGTCGACTTCACCGACTCAACCCAGGTGGGGATTCTGCTCGATCGGATGACGCAGTACGGCGGCGATGATTACGAGTCGTACCCCCGGAATATCCGGGTTGCCCGGCCTGTCAATCGCATCCGCGATCTGATTCGCCCGGACATTGCCCACATCCGGCTGAAACCAAACACCCCGGAGACAACCCGGGCGCTGCTGTTTGACCCCCTCTATGATGACTGGCCGCCCGAGACGACCACCAACGCGATCGAGACGGCACTCAAAAACGCCGGCTACACGGTCGACAAGATGCTGGGGAACAACGGCGATCTTCCGCACCTGGCGACCATTGAAGACAATCGCTATGGTGTGATTTTCATCCGCTCCCACGGCGGTGTGATTCTCACCGACGGCGACGACAAGATCTACGTGATGGTGCGCCCGTATTTCAACACCTTCCCGGATCCGGCCGCCAGCGGTTACAACGGCATCAACGTCTTCTACGTCAACACAAACTGGGGTCCGCGATACGCCTATGCCTTCAGTGATGAGTTCGTGCGACACCATCTGGCCTCAACCCATTTCCCCAACACCCTGATGCATCTCCTGGTGTGTCACGGTGGTGATCCGAAGGGGACCAACGACCTCATCGATGCTTTCCGCGACTTCGGGGTCGGTTGTTATACGGGCTGGACCCGCAACGCCACCCTGGCGCACGGCGATCCGGCGGCAGTGGAGTTTTTTGACTACCTCTGCTCCGCCTACGGTCGCACGGTCACCAATGCGATCAACCGAATCGAAACCCTGGGCCACAGTCCCGACCCGTCCACCGGGGCCGACCTGGTAGCCTACGGTTCCGGTACCCTGGCCCTGCGCGCCTTCCCGAAGATTTCGGTTACGCTGCCGGCCCGGGACATCGAGTTCCTGCAGAAGTTTCCGAATGAATTCGTAGAGGTCGTCCTTGAGGCGCCTAAAGGGATACGGGTTCCCGACACCTCACCGTGGGGCGGCATGATTGCTCCGGTCGATCGGATGGGCCGCCGCCGGTTTATCCCGAACACGGTCGCGTCCGACATATTGACGACTGAACCGTCCCTCGAAGAAGCCATCGAGGCGTTCATCCCATGATGATGCGGCCGGCATCCAATTATGAAGGGGCGCGATCCGAAGAGGATCGCGCCGCCTTCGTGGAACCGTCGTTCTTTTCGCAGGCCGGTCTCTTTTTGACCTTCCGCTGCACTATCGGTTGCGCTCACTGCATGGTCGCCGCCGGACCGCATCGAACGGAGGAAATGGATGTCGCCGAGGCTGCCGGCTGGCTTACGCAGTTGGCCGTTCTGGACGGCGACGGTGTCACGGCTATCGGCTTCACCGGGGGTGAGCCGTTGTGCTGTCGCGACAAGCTCTTCGGCCTGGCGGCACAGGCACGCCGTCTTGGCCTCCCGTTTACCATCGTGACCAACGGCTACTGGGCACGCTCACAGCAGGAGACCCGGTATCTCCTGTCTGAGTTGAGCCCCATTGCGGTTCGTGTCAGTACGGATGCTTACCACTCCGACTATATTCCCCTGCAGCACGTGGAGCGTATTTATCTTGCCTGTCGCGAACTGAATATCGCCTGTGATATCGCCGTTGCCTACAGCAGCCGGACACTCCTGGTCACGCGTGCCATTATCAGCCGGCTGCTGACGTTCGCTCCGGCCGAGGCTATCCGCACCACCCGCTTGCTTCCGGGCGGGCGTGGTGACCACCGGCAACACTACAGCTCTGATCACGATCCCAACCTGGCCGCTTCTGATACGCCGTGTCTGTTTGCCAGCGTTCCGTACATCCTGCCCAACGGCGACGTTTTCGCCTGCATCGGTCCCGCCCTGACCCTGCCGCAGCACGACCATCCCCTGTACCTGGGATCGCTGCGAACGCAAAGCCTGCACGACATCAGGACGGCGGCCGAGCAGAATGCTATGCTTCACGGATTGCGTTTGTGGGGACCGCGTTTCTGGCACCGGTTGATAGAACGGCGGGGGCCGCGCGAGACCCTGCCGCGCGGATACTACTCCAACAGCCCGTGTGAAGGGTGTGTGACGCTGCTTCGCAATCGGGCGGCGACGGATTTTCTTGCCCGGGCCGGGAAGTCGGCCGACCTGCAGAGGGTTGTTGCCAGAGCTCGTCGGGAAACACTCGGGGAAGAAACACCGGCGCTGGATGCGCACGGATATTGACGGAGTGGCCGGATCAGGCCCCGGCTACGTGCCGGTGGGAGTATCGACCCGGCGGTCCAGTTCACGCCGCACCGCGCCGGCCAGTGATTTGATCGTAAGGGGCTTTCTGACAAACATCCCCGCCCCCAGACGCAATGCCTCGTTGACCCGTTCGCTTTCGGCATACCCGGACACAATGATGGCCCGCTGGTGCGGGACCCGGCGTTTCGCCAGACGATACGTCTCGGTACCGTCGACTCCTCCCGGCATGATCATGTCCAGAATCAACAGGTCAAACTGTTCGCTGTGCAGGATATCCAGGGCAGCCTCACCGGAAGCAACCGTTCGATAACTGTAGCCCAGCTTCTTGAGCAGCCGTCCGGTAACCTCACGTTGCACCTGATCGTCATCAACCACGAGGATCCGTTCCGTGGCGGTACCGCCGGCTATCGTGCCATCGTCAATGGCCGGCACCCGCTCCCGCGAAACAGGCAGGTACACAAACATGGAGGTACCTTCCCCGATTTTACTCTGGCAGTCGACAATTCCGCCGTGATCCTCAATTACCGTGTGCACAACACTCAGTCCCAGGCCGGAGCCGCGCTTGCGATCGGAAGGTTTGGTGGTAAAGAAAGGATCGTACATCCGGGGCAACACTTCTTCGGGAATACCGCAACCCGAATCGGCAACCGTCAGCTTGACGTACTCGCCCTGCGGGATGCGGTCCCTGCCGTTGTTGGGCACGTCAACGTAGTAGTTCTCGGTGGTGATGAGCAACTGGCCGCGCTCCTGCATGGCATCAAACGCGTTGGCAATGAGATTGGCCACCACCCGCTGCAACTGGGCGCCGCCGCCTTTTACGTGCAGCAGATTGGGAGACAGGCTCGTGCGGATGGACACATGCTGGGCCCGGTCACGCATTCGATCAAGGGCCTGGGCCACCTGTTCGTTGAGATCCAGTTGCTCAAGCGAATAGTGTCCCCGTCGTCCCAGCGTCAGAAGCTGCTGGTTGATTTCGGCCATCTGTTTGGCCGCCCGCTCCATATCGGCGATAATCGGCAGCGTCACATGGTTGGTGGGCAACTCATCACGTATGAAGTCCGGGTAGGCCAGCAGAGGTCCCAGCAGGTTGTTGAAATCATGCGCCACCTGACCGGCAATACGCCCCGCCGTTTCCAGCCGCTGGGCTCGTTCCGAGAACTCCTGCAGCCGTTTCATTTCGGTGACGTCGCGGGCGATACCGCAGATGCCAATCACCGTGCCGTCGACATTACGCATCGGTACCTTAACCACGTGGAAGGTTCGGTGATATCCGAGCTTCGGGTAGACCGTTTCCCGGTCGACCGTTTCACCGGCCAGCACAAGCATGTCCGCCGCCTCGATCTCATCCGAGGTCTCCGCGCCGAAAAGATCCCGGTCGGTAAGACCGATAATCGATGCCACGGTACGGCTGAATATCTCGGCCATCGACGGATTGACACTGATATATACGCGATTCGCATCTTTGATGAAAATGGCATCCCGCGCCGTATCGATCACCGTGCGGAAGCGTTCCTCTGAGTGAACCAGCGCCTGTTCCGCCCGCTTTCTCTCGGTGACATCATGGAGAAGCATACCGTACCGGTTCGGCTGGATGTCGGATCGGAAACAATGGGTGGCAAAAAACCGGCCGGTCGACCGGTGGTATTTTTCAAATGACTGCGATTCGCCGGTCATCACTACCTGATCAAGAGCATCCAGCCACTCCCGCTCGGTCTGCGGATACAGATCCAGCAGCGACCGGCCCTCGAGAGGCGTGTTGACTTCACCTACAATTCGGGCAAAAGCGGGATTGGCTTCGATGATCTTGCAGTCGGCCAGCCGTCCGTTGTCACCCAGCACCGCTTCCCAGAGAACAAAGGCGTTGATCATGCCCGTGAACAGGCCGCGATACTTGCGCTCACTCGTTTGCAGCGCTTCCTGCGCATTGCGGCGCTCTGTGATGTCCTCGACCACACCGTCGGCAAACAGAATACGGTCCGTTTCATCAACGATGGCGCGGACACTGTGGGAGAGCCAGACCACTGCGCCATCTTTACGAAGCGCCCGAATCTCACAATCCTTGACGAAATGATCGCTGGCCAGCCGGCTCAGCAATTGCTCCCGCTGGTCCCGATCACAGAAGAAGTCATCGGCCGAAACCCGTGACAGCTCCTCGGCCGTGTCGTAACCCAGCATGCGAACCAGCGCCGGATTGACCGAAATAATCTTTCCCTGACCGGAAATACGGAAAAGCCCCACCGGGATGTTAGCCGTCAGCGTGCGATACCTCTCCTCGCTCTCAATCACCGCGCGTTCGGCGATGGTGGCATCGGTAATATCGCGGGCTACCGTTACCAGCAGGTCCTGCTCCGCCAGCGGCATGAAGCTGGCCGTGACCACCCGTCGGCTGCCCGAGGGCGTTGTGATGTCCTGTCGATGGAGCCGCAAAATCTCGCCGCCGGTCGATGCACAGGCGTGACTCAACTGCCGATTGAACTCATCGCTCCCCGTACCGTCGGGATGCATCAGGGTCAGCATGGTATCAAACGATGGAAACATGGTTGCCCCAAGTCCGTAGATGGATCGGAAGGCGCTGTTGATATATTCCACGGTTCCGTCGGATATCCTGCTGACCGCCACCCCTTCGGGTAATCGTCCCAGCACCGTCTCAATAAACGCATTGCGTTCCCGCAGGCGTTGCTCGTGATCACGCAGGGCGTTCTCGACCCGCCTGCGCTCACCAAGCTGACGATTTAGTTCGCGTGTCTGCACGGCCACTTCCCGACGCAGTGATCGGGTCCACAGCCCCCAGCCGATCATGATGGCGGCGATCGGTAACAGCACCAGAAACACCCGTTCGGTCATGAGCCGCACCGAAAGACCGTTGGGGCGCAGGGTCTCAAACCACCGGTCACTCAATCCCTGATACACACCGTTACGCTTCAGCGTGGCCAGGGCCTCCCCGAGGCGGCGGAGCTGATGACTGCTTCCCTCGCGCACGGCCGCACACAGTTCCCTCGGATACAGCGGTGCCTTACTCATGGCCAGATTATCCAGGTTCAACTGCTTCCTCCAGTACTGACCTGGCAGTTGCGGCAACACGGCAAAGTCATAGAGGTCGGCGGCTATCATGCGCAGAGCTTCGGCGGTGGAGTCAACCAGAATGAGGTTTTCAGAGAGATCGTTTTCCAGCAGGTAGG
>JAHIVM010000321.1 GCA_018816665.1 Candidatus Zixiibacteriota bacterium | reverse complement strand
GTCGACGTGGGTGATTTGACCGTTCTGATTGATCACTTGTTCATAAATTTCATGGCGCTCTGCTGTGTAACCGAAGCAGATGTTGCGCCGCTTATCTCCGGAGGCGCGCCGGATAACCAGGTGGATGTGGGCGACTTGACGGCCATGATCGATCACCTGTTCATCAATTTCGCGCCGCTGCCAACCTGCCCCTAGACCGTGGCGGGGCGACAATAAGAGTCGCCTTTCTCCGGGCAAGTTTTTGCAGTCGAACAAATTAGACCTTTTGGGACCACGTATAGGGGTAAATACCCTTGCCATTATGGGTTCTCTATATATATTGGGAACGTACAGACCACTAACTGCTGTTACTGAACTAGCGAGCGTTCCGATCAGGGGACGCACAAAATCTGCGGAAAACATATCGCGTTTGCGCCACCTCTCAACTGCAACCGTGATTTGTGAGGCATACTAACACTCGCCTCCTTACCTGGGGTTGCTCCTTGTTCTCGACGAGTGCTTTGCCGCTGCATCGTGATGAGAAGAGAGACAGGTTTATACACGAGCATGGAGGACATTCACAGCAATGAAATCAACGGTAGCTAACGCCGGACTGCTGCGCACGATCACCGTCGCGCTGCTGCTTCTGACGGTAATGGTAGTCGCCCCGACCACTGAGGCGGCCAGCAAGGCCCAGGAGAGCGGCCAATGGTGCGGCACCCAGATAATCTACATGGAGAAGTTGAAGAATCTGGGTGGTGACGACGATACCAAATCCCCCGAAGCCTGTACGGTGCGCGGTCCCTGCGATGACCCGGGCACCCGGGCCGCCTGGATTCCTGATTCCACCGATCCGATCACATATGTACGTCTGGTCGTACATGTCCTTCGCAACGACGACGGCAGCAATGCCATCAGCTCGGAAGCGGAAGTGAATTCGAATATTGCCAACCTCAATGCCGATTATCTCCCCTATCGGATACAGTTTGAGCACACTATTAATTGGGTCAACTCTAGCGCCTGGCGTGTCCTCAGCGAGGCTGAAATCGACGCCATGAAGATCGGGACCGCTCTTAAGCCGGACTCCCAGCTGAATGTGTGGGTTACGCAGGTGAGCTTCGACTACTCCTTCGGGACCTTCCCGTGGGACACCGATGCCCTGACTTCCACCGGCGGTATCGTCATGGGACACTTCCACTGGGGTTCTTCCAACTCCGTGCTGGCCCACGAGGTCGGACATTGCATTGGCTTGTATCACACTTTCAACGGAGTAGAAGAGGTATCCCAGTGCGGTGCCTGCTACGAATCTCCGAACGGTGCCGACAACGATGTCCGGGGTGACCGCTGTGACGACACCCCGCCGCATCCGCTGACCTATTCCTGTTCGAATGTAGGCGGGACGGACCCCTGCAGCGGTCAGGCCTGGGGCTATACGATGCCCGAGAACTTCATGGGATATTCCCCCACGTGGTGTTACTCACTGTTCACCCCCAAACAGGCCGGACGTTTCCATTGCTGGCTGAACGACCGCCTGGCGGACTGGATCGTCGGCGTCAATTTCTCGGCCACCAACACCTTCGGCCCGGCCCCCCTTGAAGTCACCTTCTTGCCGCAGACCAACAAAACGGTCAGCAGTTGGGACTGGGACTTCGGCGACGGTGAATCTTCCGGAGATCCGGCCCCGGTGCATATGTACGAAGCCCCCGGGTATTTCGATGTCTCCGTGACCATTCAGACTCCAGACGGTCCCTACGCCAACGTCCAGGCGGGCGTGGTTTCGGCCTATGCCGACACGATGTGGTTTGAGGATGCTGAAATCGAAAGCGGACAGCCGATCAAAGTTGATCTGTATGCCACCAACTTCATCCCGCTGAAACAGATCGAGATTCCGTTCGGCTGGACCGGCGCGCTGGGCCTTCAGTTTGACTCGTTTTCGACTGCCGGTCTGCGCACGGATTATTTCCAGGACAAACGCACGCTGAACTACGATATCTTTGGCAAACGCGCCGCGGTTATCCTGAACTCGTCGGTTTCCGGTGCGGTCGCTCCGCTACCTCCCGGCACTGGACCGATCATGACGCTCCATTTCAGTGGCGGAACTGTCACCGAGGAAAACCCGATCGTGCTCACATCCTACGCTTCATTCAGCCCCGAGTTTACGGCTGGCGCCGGGGTGTATGCTCCGGTCACGGCCGACGGTTCCATCAGTCCGGCAGGATGTTGCGTTGACGCACGGGGTAACATCCAGCTGGAAGGCAGTTGCAATCCCGCGGATCAGAGCGTGGATGTTGGTGATTTGACTAATCTCATCGATCACCTGTTTATCAGCTTCACCCCTATTTGTTGTGAGGATGAGGCCGACGTCTCCCCTGTGCCGGGTGATGGGTCGGTCGACGTGGGTGATTTGACGGGATTGATTGACCACCTGTTTATTTCCTTCCCGCCTCTCCAGGTGTGCAATTAGCATGACGAATCCGGCATAATCCGCCGGTGACGCGGCCGAACCCAAGACATGACCGCCGTCCGCAGCTCTGCGGGCGGCGGTTTTTGGTTACCAAATCCGGTCGCCCGCCGGGCCCACCGTGATAGATACGGCCTCGCCGTCCGTCAATATTGTTATCGAGGTTTCCTGCTTCCCGATGATTCGTCCTGACAGATGCAAGAATCTGTCGGTGTAGGCACCTTGGGTAGTAGAGGCGGACCGGCAGCTATTGCTTAAATCGTTACTTTGATTATATTTAGCCGTAGTCAATGAACATTTGACCTGCCTGAAACGTTAATTAGTTGGATCGCACCACACGGCTGAATGGACTCGCCGAAAGGAGAACAACTATCAGACTCATGACATCACGTATCGGCCTGATCGCCGTGCTGTTGTTGTGTGCGGCAGGCGCCCACTCATCCCCGTTACCACACGGGCCCGTGCCCGGCAAATTCGTGGTCAAGCTCTCGCCGCGCGCCAACCCTGCGGCCGTCACGGCCTCCATGCCCGGATCGGTCCGTATGGATCGGGTTTCGGCGCTGGTGGTCAAACCCGCTCTCTCCGAGGACCTCGGATGGGATCGCATGCGGGTGGTGTATGCCGACGACCCCATGATATCCGCAGCCGATATCGAAGATCTCATTGGCGCCGGCAACATAGAGTATGTCGAACCCGACTACTACCTGGAATTCTTCGAATATCCAGCCGACAGCCTGTTTTCCCACCAGTGGTACCTGAACAACACCGGCCAGGAGTATCTGGGGGTGGATCGTATCGACGGTACCTTCAACGACACTTTGGCCCTGTTTCAGGGTGTCGCCGGCGAGGACATCGGTTTGTCGCACTTTTACGATCACCCGCCGGCTGCTACCACGCGCGTGGTGGTCGCTATTGTAGATTCCGGTGTTGATCTCGTCCACCCTGATCTTCAGGGACAGTTCTGGCGCAACCCGGATGAAGTACCGGGCAATGGACTGGACGACGACCACAACGGTTTTGTTGACGACACGCTGGGCTACGATGTCTCCGGTGACATTGTCCAGGTCATTGATCCGGTGGGCGACAACGATCCGACTGACAGTGTCGGTCACGGTACGCATTGCGCCGGTATTGTGGCTGCGGCCGCAAACAATATCGGCGTGGTTGGAGTTGCTCCGCAGGCAGAACTCATGTGCGTCAAGATCCGCCCCAATGCCACCGCGGTCATCGGTGCCACCGGGATCATCTACGCCGTGAACGCCGGCGCCGATGTCATTAACATCAGCTGGGGCACGCCGTACGAGTCACTGGTGCTTCGGGAAGCCATAGATTTTGCGCGCGCCAACGGCGTGTTTGTGGCCATCGCAGCCGGCAACTCCGGCGGTTATCACTATTTTTACCCGGCCGCCTATGACAGCGCCTTTGCGATTGGCGCCACCCAGTCCGACGGCAGTATGACATCCTTCTCCACCTGGGGCGATCATATTGACGTTGTCGCCCCGGGTCAGAACATCCTGTCCCTGCGCGCTGCGGGCACCGACATGTACGACGCTGCCGGGGAACCCGGGGTTCACATCATCGGCAACGACTCCCTCTATTATCTGTCCGACGGCACGTCAATGGCCTCCCCGGCCGTCGCCGGAGTGGCCGCCTGGATCCTTTCGGTCCGGTCTGACCTCACCCTGAACGAACTGGAAGATCTCCTGCGCTGGAGCGCCCGGGATCTGCTTGATCCGCACAACGTCGGGGACAGCCTTCCCGGACCCGACTCAATCAGCGGCTACGGGGCAATCGATGTTGAGCGAGCGATGGACTTTGCTCTCGACGGAGGCGCCGCGCTCGCCTCACCTATCCCCCACAATCGGTATCTCGACTCGGTTGAAGTGGTGGTCACACCTGTGGCTGGCTATCGGGGAGCGTGGGTTATCGATTGGGCCGCCAAGTCGTCGCCTGATGTCTGGCATCGCCTGGACAGCGGTTCGTTCCTGTCGGATGAACCGGCCACAGTCTGGTTCACTCAGCCGGGACTGACCGATCAAGTAGTGTTTCAGCTTTCCGACGGCTCCCTGTATGCACGTCGTGTGTCATTCACCTATATAAGCGGCTCACTGGTTCAGCTCACGTCGCCGGTCAGCGACCAGGAGTACAATTATTCCATCCCCGTCAGCGGGTATCTCTATGGTCCCGATTATGATTCGGCATCGATTTTCTACCGTCGCGACGGCGGGGAGTTGATTCCGCTTTATCAGACCTCGGGAGAGTACTTCGATTCCCTGATCTACCTGTGGAATGCCTCAGGCGTTGAACTGGGGGGCTACAGCCTCTACCTGTATTGCTTCCAGGGAGCTGATACTGTCATTGACAGTTCCACATTCATGATTACATCGGCCTTCGCGGACGGCTGGCCCCAATCGCTATCCGCACGCGGAGCACTCAGTGCCACAGCCGCTGATCTTGATGGCGACAACCTCAAGGAGATTCTGGTTGGAACGGCCTACGGGCTGAACGTATTTCATCACGATGGCCGTCTTATGGATGGTTTCCCGGCCCTGATTGAGATTGATGTTCGCTCGGTTCCCGCCGTGTATGATGTCGATCGCGACGGCGAACCGGAGATCATTTGCACCAGTGACAGCGGTTTGCATGTACTGAATACGGACGGCAGCGAGGTGTCCGGTTTCCCCATTGACGTATATACCGGGCGCCTCGGGTTCGGCCATCCTTCTCCCACCGTCACTCGTCTGGGGCAGTTCGAGGACTCCGCGATCGTGTTTGTCAACAACGCAGGGTATGTCCTGGCCTATGAGTTTGACGGTACCCCGTACTTTTATTCGCTGGAAGGCCTGTATGCGGCGTTCTCGCCGGTTCCAACTGGCTCGTTCTACTACGCCGGGAATTCGGTTGCCGGGGCGGATCTCGACGGCAACGGCAGCAACGAAATCGTGGTCACCTTCTCCGCCGGAGCGCTGCAGGCGGGAGTTGGCATTTTCGCAGGCCGGACCGGACAACCGGCCTTTGATCTCCCGGAGGCGCGCATCCTTGAAGCCAGTGTGGTCTACGGCTCGATGCTGGCCGACCTCGATCTGGACGGTTTGCACGATATCGTCACCACGGGCTACGACTCGACCCAACTCCGCACTGTCTGGGCTAAAACCGGCGGGCAGTATGATCTGCCGGGATGGCCGGTGCACCTGCCGGATGTCGAAGGGTACCGAGGCAACTACCTGGCCGTTGCGGATCTTGACCTGGACGGCAGCCCCGAGGTCCTGGTGACCTTCTTCGAATTTGACGTAGGTGTGCTGTACGTCTTCAATGCCGACGGTACCCCGTATCGCACGGTGGAGGGCCGACCGCCCGGAGAGGTCTACCGTCACGCATCAACTTTCGGTCCACCCGTGGTTGCCAATCTGACCGGCACGGAATACCCGGAGATTATCATTCGGTCGGGCTACATTTTTCCCGGCACCGGGACCGAAAAGCTCCATGTCCTGGGACCGGATCTGAACCCGCTGCCCGGCTGGCCGCTGTCAACTCCGGCCTCTCCCCAGGGTGTGTTTTCCACGCCCTACGCACCGCTGGTAGACGACATAGACAATGACGGCATGGTGGAACTTGTATTTGTCAGCGAAGCCCTGACCGTGTACGTGTGGGATTTCGACGCTTCGTCGGATAACGGTCGCAATTTCGGACGCATCCTCGGGGACAACCTCAACAGCAGCATCTGGCATCATCCCGGTCTGCCTACGGGTGCCGACGACACCCCGGTGGAGTTGCCCCTGACCTTCCACCTGGCTCAAAACTACCCGAACCCGTTCAATCCGACCACACTCATCAGTTACGATCTGCCTGAACGGACTCAGGTGAGACTTGAGGTCTTCAATG
>JAHIVM010000320.1 GCA_018816665.1 Candidatus Zixiibacteriota bacterium | reverse complement strand
TCCACTCCATCCATAAAACCCCGTCTCAGGACCAGGTGTTTCACCAGGGCCGCAAACGGTCTGACCAGCAAGTCCCACAACCCCGCCCGATCTCCGCGGTCGAAGGCTTCCCGGGCGGCCATGGTGGTGTAGTGATTCAGCTTTGTCACGTACCCTTCAAGGTTGGGATAGCTGAAGTGCAGCATATCATTCTGCAGTTCCCCCACGGAGCCGTCAACGATCACTTTCTCGTGCACGACCGCTCTGTCGAAGCGCCCCATGCTTCGTTGAAACAGGCGCAGGACAGGATCGGGATACCAGCCACAATGCATAATCCAGCGTCCCAGAAAGCGGGTGCGCCGTCGAATGCGGTAACCGGCGTGGGTCGTTTCGCCGACCAGAATCGCCTGGATTTCGGCGGCCAGCTCCTCGGTGATCACTTCGTCTGCGTCCAGAGACAGTATCCAGTGTGAAGCAGCCCGATCCACTCCCGACTGTTTGGCAAAGCTGTACCCCTGCCAGTCGCATTTGACAACCATAGCGCCCAGTTGCTCGGCAACCTCAAGCGTGCGGTCGGTAGAACCGCTGTCAACCACAATGATCTCATCGGCCCACTTCACCGAGTCCACGCACCGGGGCAGGTTGGCTTCCTCGTTTCGGGTGATTATCACTACCGATAACGTACTCATGCCGACGGCGCCTCCTTGTTTGAGAGGACAGACACCGTGCGTTCAAACACCTGCTCGGGTGTGATGTCGAAAATGTCATCGATATGATCGCCGACCACCGCTCCGTCGGGCTGGCCCAGCGGACGCCACAGCCGCAGGTTTTTGGGAGCCCGGCTGTACAGTCCCACCACCGGCACCTGAAACGACCGGGCAATGTGTATCAACGATGTGTCCGGCGAGATCAGCACCTCCATTTGCGCAATCAGCGCGGAGACATCGAGCAAACTCAGCCCCGGCGGCACCATCGACACGGAACCGTGCTGATCCTTCAGCACGGCCTCGCCCCGATCTCTGTCCTTCGGGGTGACAATCAGCAGGAGGTCGATGTCCGGGGAATAATCGAGGATGGCCCGCACCAGTTGCCGTGCTTTTTCCACGGCCCAGATACGATTGGGTTTTCCGGCTGAAAGATTGAAACCGACAAACCTCCGTTCACCGGTTACGCCGATTTCCTGCGCAAGCGCCTTCATGCGATTTGCGGTATCAAGCGATATATGGGGCGGAGCATAGCGGTTTACATCTTCGGGCCTGATGCCAAACGGCAGCAGGAGTCCCAGCGTATCCTCGACGATGTGATCCCCGTAACCATCGGGGTGGACGTAATTGAAGTCATAGAACTCGGCAAATCGTTTTTTGCCTATCCCGATCCGGGTGGCATCCCCGCCTATCAACTGGGACAGAAACAACGTCGTCACGGAATCATCGTTGATCATATCCAGCACGACATCAAACCGTTCCGCCCGCATCCGGCGCACGGTGGCAAAGTCGTTGAGACTCTTGGTATACAGGAAGACGGCATCGAATCGGGGATCATCCTTGATGAGTGAGTGATTGACGGGTGACCCCAGGATCGAGATGCTGATGTGGGGGCATTTTCGCCGCAGGGCATCAAATATCGGCAGCGAGATAACCATGTCGCCGATCTTCTCCGGACGCAAAAACAGAACTCGTCGAATCGCCCGGGGATACAGCTCCGGTTCGGTCGCACTTCCCCGTTTCAGAAAACCGCGTGCCAGCGCAAACACGCCCGCTTTGATTTTGTGTTCCAGTGACTTCAGTTTGCCCATCAGTGCGCCCGCGCCAGCATGGCAGTAAAATAGTCTTCGAACCGGGTCATCATGGTATCCAGGCGGAAGTGTTGGTACCAGCGTTTCTGGTTAGCTTCACCGAACGATGCCATCACATTCGGCCTGTCGAGCAGGGACACTACGGCGAGAGCGAGTGCCCGAGGCTGTTTTGCCGGAACCAGCAAGGCCGATTCGTTATCCACCACAGCCTCGGGAATGCCCCCCACCCGCGAGGCCGCGATAGGTAACCCGGCACGCATGCACTCGAGAATGGCGTGGGAGAAGGGCTCTTCGACGGCCGGGTGAATCATCAGGTCGGCCCCCGCCAGCTCAAGATCAATAGTGTCGAGCATACCGGCGAAAACGAAATAGTCACCTAAACCGAGTTCGGCAATGCGCTCCCGCAACATGGTTTCGTGGGGGCCGTCACCCAGCCACAGAAAGCGGATTTCGGGATGGGACCGGACAATTTCCGGGGCTGCTTCCACCAGGTATACATGACCCTTCTGGTCAACAAACCGTCCGACCGATACCGCGACTACGGAGTCGGCTGCCAGATGGTACTTGTGTCTCAGTTCCCGGGCGGCCTCGGGATTCGGACGCACAAACGTTTTGTCTGCGGTGCCGTTGTAGATGACCGTCACCATGTCATCGGAGAGATAGCCGTGGCGCATGACCTGCCGTTTGAGCGACTCCGAGGGCACGACAACACCGTCGACCAGCTTCGGCGTGAGTACCCGATGTGCCCACCCGGCGGAGGTAATATCCAGACCGACTCGCCAGACCACGCGAGTATCGCCCTGCCACCTCGCAGCCAGCCCGCCGAGCCGCACGTCTTTGTTGAAATTAACCGTCATGATGTCGATCCGGCGCTCACTCAGCTCACGGCGGATTCTGGAGATTGTTGCGGGGTTGAAATCACCCGAGATGTCCAACTCCAGCAGATCAATCGATCCGGGGAGGTTTCGTCCCCGACGCAGGTATTCCGAATCCGGCCGGCCGGCCAGGGTCACCCCGTGATTTCGGGCTGCAAAATACTCGGCCACCAGGAGAATCCAGTTTTCGTAGCCGCCGAAGGTCGCCCTGTCGATCGAGTCCAGAAAAAGCAGGTTCATCCCTGGTCCTTAAACTGCATCATGTACAAGCGATTGTAGAGTCCGTTATGGGCCAGCAATTCGTCGTGCGTGCCGCTTTCAACAATCCGCCCGGCCTCAAGCACCAGGATGCGATTGGCGTTTTTGATAGTCGACAGGCGATGCGCAATCACGAGCGTCGTCCGGTTGGCCATCAGGCGATCGATAGCCTCCTGCACCAGTGCCTCGGACTCCGTATCCAGGGCCGAGGTGGCTTCGTCAAAAATGAGTATTTGCGGGTTCTTCAGAAGCGCCCGGGCGATCGCCAGACGTTGCCGCTGGCCACCGGAGAGCATCACGCCCCGGTTGCCCACCAACGTATCGTATCCGTTTTCGAACTGCTCGATGAACGCATGGGCATTCGCCATGCGGGAGGCCTGTTCCACTCGTTCCTGATCGACGCCGTCGAGGCCGTAAGCGATGTTGTTGCGGATGGAATCATTGAACAGGTACGTTTCCTGTGTAACGATCCCCATCAGACCGCGCAGTGATCCCAGCGTGAGATCGCGCACATCGTGACCGTCGATTCGAATCGATCCTCCCCGGGGATCGTAGAAACGCGGCAGCAGATCAAACATGGTGGACTTACCGGCACCCGACGGACCGACTACCGCCACCACCTCACCGTGCGCCACCGTAAATGACACGTTGTCCAGCACCGGTTCGCCGTCCTTGTAAGCGAAGGTAACGTTTTCGTATTCGATCAATCTCTCGAACTTTGGCAGCGTCAGCGCCTTCGGCGCTTCCTTGATCTTTTCATCGGTGTCCATCACCTCGAAAATGCGATCAGCGGCCGCCATTCCCTCCTGCAACTTGATATGTATCTGGCTGAGAGACTTGACCGGCTTGATCATCGAAAACATCACGATAATAAACGTGATGAAATCGCCGGCATCCAGCGTACCCGTCCCGGCGATAATCCGAGACCCGGCGTAGTACAATATCACCGCTCCGGCAAGGGTAGCCAGGGTGTCGTTGGTCGGCGATGCCAGGTGGCGAATTCGACGCATGCGGACCAGCGCCCGGAAGTACTCGCGGGTCGATGCAAAAAACTTGCGCGACTCGAATTCCTCCATGGAAAACGCCTTGACGATACGCACATTGCTGATTGCTTCTTCGAGCACCGAGTTGACATCGGCCATCTTGCGCTGCGAGCGCTCCGAGTACTTGCGGATTTTCTTGCCAATGAACCAGATGAAGCCAAACACAATCGGCAGGATTACCGCCGCCAGCAGCGTGAGTTCCCAGCTGAGCACCAGCAGCGATATGGAAAGCACCAGTACCGTGACCGAGTCGGTTACGAGTTGGTTGAAGCCGATATCGATGGAATCATTGAGAACCACGACATCGTTCGTGACACGGGAAATTATCTCCCCCGTCTTGCGGGCGCCGAAATAGTCCAGAGACAGGCGCTGGTATTTCTCGAACAGACGGTCGCGGAAATTGCGCATGACCGACTGCTGCACAAACACCATGAAAAACCCCTGGATGTAGAGGAAGATGTTTTTGACGAGGGCGACACCCAGAATCAACAAACAGAAATTCACCAGGGTATCCCGACGACTCTCCCCCGTGACCAGGCTGTCGATGCCGCCTTTGAGCGATGTTTTGAGGTAATTCAACAGACCGTCGGTTTGTGCGACCGGACTGCCGTCTCCCGCCGCTTCCGGCGCGGTTTGCACTTCCACGGGCGCCGCTGAAAACCCAGGCATGTTGTCGACCTGAAAAAGCGTCATCAGCAGCGGGCCGATCATCCAGATCAGGGCGCCAGCCAACAGGGCGTGCAACGACGCCGATCCGGATGCCGTGACGAGCTGCTTCCAGTACGGTTTCAGGACCGAAAATGTGCGGGCGTACGTATTACTCAATCATCAACTCCAAAACAGGCATAAGTTTATAAGATCAGTAATCAATACCCGCTTGTCAACGAAAGTAAAATCCGGTCAGATCAAGGAGTTACGGACACGGCCGGGTCAGGCGACGGTACCAGGAACCGCCCAATCTTTACTCGGGCGGCATCGCGATAGCGCTGCCGGTCGCCCCGCAGGCGGAACTCATCGCCGTCGGTGAACTCAAAATAGCTGATGCGCCACCCGGAATCCTCGAGCCGGTAGGTGAGATCCAACAGCCAGCCGCATCTGTCGTCCGAGACCGAGTAGTCCCGACGGTCATCAGCACTGTCGGTAAGGACAACCTTCAGGTCGGCATATCCCAGACTGTCCGGCAGGTCTCGCAACAACTGTTGAAGATCAAGTTCTGAGCCGGTCATCGGGCAGTCCCCCGACGAAATCAAGTCATCCAGCGGTTCAAACTGGTACTCTTTGGTTGTGGGAAAGTAGGCCTCCAGGGAATCCCTGATGACCCGGGCCTTCAAAGCCCCTTTTCCCAGATACCCGTAGCCGGACACACCAATAACGGTGTCGGCGACATACAGCTCAAGCCGGAATGTCGTCGGTTTGCCGTCACGCCACACGCGCGCCGAAAACTGGTAGGCATCGGCCTCAATTTTCTGATCAGGGTCATAGGAAAGGGTAGCTTCATTGCCGGACGCCGGAGGAACACCGCAGCCAGCCAGGAACAAAACGCACACGGCAAGAACGCCTGTTGCCAGCAGTGTCCGCACCATCTTAGAATCCCAGGAGTAGGGAGGCGATACCGTATACTACCGGCCCCGCCACAATCCAGAAGGCCCCGGTGATAATGAGAATCAGCAACACAAAGGGTGCAATCTGCTCGAAACGCTCCAGGGTGCCCTGGTGATGATCCGGCACGAAACTGCGCAGGATATGGGAGCCGTCGAGCGGAAACAGCGGCAGCATATTAAACACGGCCAGGGCGATGTTTATATATACGCCCGCCATGAGCACGCGCGGCAGCAGGGCGTTGTGGTCGAAACCCGGTCCGGCGATCAACTGGAAAGTCAGGCCCGCAACCAGGGCAAGCGCCACATTGGACAGCGGTCCGGCCGCCGAGATCCATCGGTCGGCCACCCGGGGATTACGAAGATTCATGGGGTTAACCGGCACCGGCTTGGCCCAGCCAAACGAAAACTGCGATAGCACCATGACGGCGGTGCCCATGAGCGTGAGATGCACAAGCGGGTTGAGCGACATGCGGCCCAGGTTCCTGGCGGTATCGTCGCCAAACTTGTGCGCAGACCAGGCGTGTGCGAATTCGTGTATGGTCAGTGAAAACAGGATGACCGGACCGTACACAATCGCACGCTGTATAAAATCAGCACCAAACATTCAATGTTCTCCTGCGCCGGCTCCGTCCGGCGTTTCCTATTATACTGCCGGTCGCCTGACCGGCCTAGCAAAATAGCGGTCCGCAACGGGACTACCCAACAGGCCGGGACAGCGATCCGGAGTCAGCGTCGCAAAAACGCCAGAGTAAATCGGTCCCGCTCCTGATCCCTATTCTGGAACCTGTAACAATCGTTGGAACAGAAGTTTCCCGGTCTTCGACGTAAATCTCCCCGCCGGTCAGGTCCAAGCCGCTATGAGCGACCGTAATCCCCATTGAGCGACAGAGCTTTCCCGGACCGCTGAGCAGCTCGTGGTGGCGTTTGCCGGGAGAATTGTATTCCATGAGAGACAGCCCGTCAGTCGGTTCGGCGGCCCGGATCAGCACGGCCGCCGGGAAGCCCTCGCGTTCCGTCACAATATTGAAGCAGTGATACATGCCGTAGATGAAATACACGTAGGCAAAACCGGGCGGGCCGAACATCACCGCATTGCGGTCCGTCTTCCCCCGGGCGGCGTGGCAGGCGGGATCACCCTGCCCCACGTACGCCTCAACCTCAACGATTCGCCCCGACACCGGCTCGTGGGCAGTGGCGTGCACCAGGTACTTGCCAAGGAGTTCAGGGGCAACTTCCAGGGTTGGGCGGTTGTAGAACGATCTCGGTAGTTTCCTTGCTCTGGCTGCCATAATGCTGCAGGACTAGTCTTCGCAGGCAACAATCGATGAATTCACGAGGGCTGCCGCGGCATCAAAATCAAAAGCCACGTCCTCGGGTCGATGAGCATCGGAGCCAAGATATCGAATATCCACCCCCGCCCGTCGGGCCCTGTTGGCCATGGCCATGCCGGGGAAATACCCATCCAGGCCCTTCCTCATGGCCGACGTGTTGATTTCGAGGGTGGTTTCGGAGTCTTTGAGCGCCGCAAACATGTCGCCGGAGCGTTCCAGCAGCAATTGCTCCAATCGTTCGCCGTAGAATTCGCAGCCATACTTGCGCAGGTAATCCAGATGGGCAATCGTGCGGAACAGACCACTTGCCGCGGCGCGGCAGACGTCGCCAGCGTACTTCTCGACCGCTTCCTCCACCGAGTAGCGACTGAAGCAGGCCTCGAAGCGATTGTGACAGCAGAAGCAAAGGTCATCGAGCTCATGAATGCCGGCCATCATGTATTCAATAGGATATCGATCTTGGAGCTTCTGCACTTCCTCTTCGCATCCGGCATACCAGCCAAACTCAAGTCCCAGCGTGACCGCCAGGCCCTGTGAGAAATACTTGTCGTGAGCCGCAGCCACGGCATCCACGTACGGAGCCAGGTTGTCGACCGTCGCGGGCGTGTTTTTGCCATCGACGCGAATGAAACTGTCCGCCCCCTTGCCCGCCGGATTGCTGTCATAATGGGTCGTAAAACACATCTCGGCAAGGCCGCGACGTAAGCCCGCCTGACAGTAGTCATCGATTGAGCCTTCGGCATCGATCGAGAAGTTGCAGTGAACGTGGTAGTCCGCCAGGCCGGTGAGAAACAGGGGTTCCAGGTGGCTGTAATCAGGCAAAATGCCCTCCGGTGAGAAAAGGATTGCCGGTCCGCTCCGCCCCCACAGTTGTACCCGGACCGTGACCTGGCAGGCACACCACGCTGTCGGGCAGCGCAAGAATCTTCTGCCGGATCGACTCTATCAGAAGGTTATACGAACCACCAGGCAGATCTGTGCGTCCGATTCCACCGGCAAAGAGGGTATCGCCGGTAAACAGCAGCCCTTCGGTCTCATCCAGGAAGCAGACTCCGGCCCGGGTGTGGCCGGGTGTGCTCAGGACCCGGAAGATCAGGCTTCCGGTTTTGACCACGTCCTCATCGTTGACTGAGTGATCGGGCGGCGGCGCCACGATCGGCTGGTCAAAATACGCGGAGATGTTGGCGCTGGGATTGGCCAGCAGGTCCTCCTCCCCGGCCCCGATATACAGGGGGATATCGTACTTCGCTTTGACCTCGGCCACCGCCGCAATATGGTCGCCGTGGCCGTGGGTCAGCAGGATAGCACGGGGAGTGAAGCCCTCGTTTTCGACCTCACGAATGATCCCTTCCGCCTCAGCCCCCGGATCAATAATGACGCCATCGAGCGTTTTCTGGTCCCAGTACAGGTAGCAGTTGACCTCAAAGGGTCCAACAATCAGCGTGTGCAGTTTCTTTGCCATCGGGGTAAGATAGGCATTTGGACGAACCTGTCAACCGCCATTACGGATAACGGCTTGCTCTATAGTGGGTTATATGCTCCAGAAAAGGCCCTCCGGACGCCGATCATCCTTGACCGGAAGGTGAAAACAACCTATATTCTCGCCCTATTAGATTTTAAGGAGACGGGAATACTGTGATAGCCGATCTGAAAAGCCAGATACCGGACCTCAAGAGCAAACTCGACAAGCTAGCGAGGTATCTTTGACCTCGATAGTCGAGCAAAAAAAATAGCTGCGCTGGAGGAGAAAACCTCCGCCCCCGGCTTCTGGGATGACAACCAGGCCGCACAGACCGTCCTCAAAGAAATTTCCCGCCACAAAAAGTGGATCGAAGCCCACGGCAAACTCGAAGCTGAGTTGAACTACTCCCTGGAGTTGCTTGATATCCTCGAGGATGACTCTCCGGAGGTGGCCGAGATTGAGGCGTCCCTGGAAAGAGCCGACTCAGACATTGCTCGCTTTGAACTTACCGCCATGCTTTCCGGCCCCGATGACCACCGCGATGCGCTGGTCACCATTCATCCCGGCGCCGGCGGGACGGAATCGCAGGACTGGGCAGACATGCTGTTTCGCATGTACAATCGCTGGGCGGAACGTCGCGGCTTCGAGGTCCAGTTGATGGATTATCAGCCGGGCGATGAGGCCGGGCTCAAATCGGCGACCATGGAAATCAAGGGCGAGCATGCCTTTGGCTTCCTCAAGGTTGAATCGGGCGTCCATCGCCTGGTACGCATCTCGCCTTTTGACGCTGCCTCCCGGAGGCATACGTCCTTTGTCTCGGTACACGTTTTCCCTGTCGTTGAGGACAACATTGAGATCGAAATCAAAGACGAGGATCTTCGCATCGACACCTACCGTGCCTCAGGCGCCGGCGGTCAACACGTCAACAAAACTTCATCGGCCGTTCGCATCACGCACCTGCCGACTAACATCGTAGTGACCTGCCAGTCTGAGCGCAGCCAGCACAAAAACAAGGACGCGGCCTTTACCGTGCTCAAGTCCCGGCTGTACCAGTTGCAGCGAGAGGAAGAAGCGAAAAAACTCGAAAAGTTCGAGAAATCAAAGAAGAAGATCGAGTGGGGTTCACAAATTCGGTCCTACGTATTCCACCCCTACAATATGGTCAAGGACCACCGCACCTCGCACGAAACGTCAAATGTGCAGATGGTTATGGACGGTGACCTTGACCCGTTCATCGAGGCATTCCTGTCTGATCCTGAACTGAAGGATCAGATTGTATGATAATGACCGTGCCGAGCAGGCACACGTACGGAGTCGTAATTTACAATGAGTATACTTGACCAGATAAAAGACAAGGCCCGCGCGAAGGGCCGTCGGGTGGTATTGCCGGAAGGCGATGACCCGAGAACCATCCAGGCGATCAAGTCCCTGGTCGAACAGAAACTGGCCGGCGTCACAGTCCTCGGCGACAAGGCGATTATCAACGATCTGGCTGCAAAAAACGGGGCCGATCTGAGTACGGTGGAAGTTGTAGATCCGGCCAAGGGCGCCGACTTTGACGCCTTTGTTGCCGATCTGATGGAATTGCGCAAAGCCAAAAAGCTCAGCGAGGAATCGGCGCGCCAGTTGATGGCCAACCCGCTGTACTACGGCGCCATGCTGGTCCGTCATGACAGGGCCGATGCCTCTGTGGCCGGCGCTGCCAATACTACCGGCGACGTCCTGAGAGCCGCCCTGCATTGCATTGGGTTGAAAGAAGGCATCAAAGCCGTCTCCAGCTGCTTCATGATGACTATTCCCGAGTTCCGCGGGCAGAAAGACAAAATCCTGTTTTTCGCCGACTGCGCCGTTATCCCGAATCCGAATCCGGATCAACTGGCGTCTATCGCGTCATCGACCGCCGACACGCTGACGTATCTGACGGGCAACGTTCCCAAAGTGGCGTTTTTGTCATTTTCCACCAAGGGTTCCGCCAAACATGGCGACGTCGACAAAGTACTGGAGGCGCTTGACATACTGAAGAAGGCTCGCCCCGACCTTCAGGCCGATGGCGAGATGCAGCTCGATGCCGCAATCATACCCGAAATAGGAAAGAAAAAAGCACCCGGATCTGATGTTGCCGGTGATGCCAACGTTCTCATATTCCCCGATCTGGATGCCGGGAACATCGGTTACAAACTGGTACAACGTCTGGCCGGAGCTACCGCGACCGGACCTATCATTCAGGGACTGGCCAAACCGGCCAATGACCTGTCCCGGGGGTGTTCGGCCCAGGATATCGTCGACGTTACGGCGATTGCGACGCTGATGAGAGGATAAACACACTATGAGCATCAGTCTACTTGCCAGAGAGGTTAAGGAATCTCCCACACTCGCTCTGAACGAGGCGGCCCGGCGGCTGCGCGAAAAGGGTGAACCGGTGATTCATCTTGGCGCTGGAGAACCAAAAAGCAAAGTACCGATCGACGCCATCTTGGCCTGTGCGTCCAAGCTGAAAACGGCCGATATCCGTTACACGCCGACCGAGGGCATCCCTGCCCTTCTTAAAGCGGTTGTCCGGTACACCGAAGAGAACTACAACACGCAGGTGGCGCCGGAGAATATTTGTATCCACGCCGGAGCCAAGCAGGCCATCTACAATCTGATGATGACCATTGTGAATCCTCAGGATGAAGTGGTTATCCTGGCTCCCTACTGGGTCAGCTACCCGGAAATCGTCAAGATGGTGTATGGCGTGCCCGTTATCGTGCAGCCGGAGGACGGTCGATTCCAGCCCCGCATGGAAGACATCGAGGCAGTGGTCGGATCATATACCAAGGTGATTATCGTCAACAGCCCGAACAACCCGTCGGGTGCCGTATACAGCGAAGAATTCATAGCGCAAATCGTCGAGTTTTGTGAGAAAAAGGGTATCTACCTTATCATGGATGATATCTATCATAAGCTGATTTTCGACGATAACCGTTTTGTCTCCCCGTACGACTACGTGAAGGACGATTCTGACAACAGCAAGCTGATCGTGGTCAACGGCGTATCCAAGGCCTATGCCATGACCGGTTTCCGGATAGGCTGGACGATTGCCAACCGCAAGGTGAATGCGGCTATGATCAACGTTGCCGCCCAGAACACGTCCTGTCCCTCGATGGTTCTTCAGTACGCCGCCGTGGGCGCTCTGGAGGGAGTGCAGTCCTGCATCGAGAATCTACGCCAGACGCTGGAGAACAGCCGCAATGTCATGCTTAACGAGTTGAACTCGTTCACCGGCATACGGACCGTCAAACCGGGCGGTACGTTTTACTGTCTGCCTGACTTCCGGGCATACAGCAAGGATTCCACGCAGTTGTGCAAGTTCCTTCTGGACAAGGCGCGGGTGGTGACCGTCCCGGGCGTTGAGTTCGGCATGGAAGGACATCTGCGACTGAGCTATTGCGGTAGTGTCAAAGAGATCACGGAGGGCGTCAAGCGAATCAAGTGGGCTCTGGATCCGGATTCCCCAAATGAAATCTACATTGGTGATCGCAAACTCAGGAGGGACTGGAAATGAGCCATTATATCATCGATGTCAAAACTCCGGCCCATAAAGAGGCTCAGCTGGTTAAGAGCGAGTACAGTCTGTCCAACTACGGCCTCAAAAATCTGCACAATGTGTACTGGAACCTGCCCCGGGAGGCGCTCTACGAAGAGATCATCTTCCGCGGCGAGGGTCATGTGACCCATATGGGTGCGGTATGTGTGGACACGGGCAAACATACCGCCCGGGCCGCCAACGACAAGTTTGTCGTTCGTGAGGCCGACAGCGAGGGCAACGTCTGGTGGGGTGAGTACAATCGTCCCTTTGCGGTGGAAAAATTCAACGCTACCTTCCAGCGCCTGCAGGGGTTCCTCCAGGGCCGCGACCTCTTCGTGCGCGACTGCTATGCCGGGGCCGACCCCAACTACCGGTTGCCGGTGCGAATTATCACCGAGTTTGCCTGGCATTCCCTGTTTTCGGCCAACATGTTTATTGACGCCAAGACCAATGACGAACTACGCAAGTTCGTCCCCGACTTCACCGTCATAGCGGTGCCCTCGTTTCAGGCATCCCCGGAAATCGACGGAACCAATTCGCCGACCTGCATCCTGCTGAATTTTGACCAGCGCCTGTGCATAATCGGCAATTCCGGTTACGGCGGAGAGATCAAGAAGGCCATCTTCACGGTCCTCAACTACCTCCTGCCCCTGCAGGACATCCTGACCATGCACTGCTCGGCCAACGTCGGCAAAGACGGCGACTCGGCGCTGTTTTTTGGTCTGTCCGGAACGGGCAAAACCACGTTGTCGGCTGACCCCAACCGGGGGTTGATCGGCGACGACGAGCACGGCTGGAGCGACGAAGGTATCTTCAATTTTGAGGGCGGCTGCTACGCCAAAGTCATCGCCCTCTCCCCCACGGCCGAACCGCAGATCTATGCCTGCACTCAAAAATTCGGTACCGTTCTGGAGAACGTAGTGTATGATCGAGTCACTCGCCGGCTCGATCTGGACGACGAAACCCTGACGGAAAACACCCGGTGTGCCTATCCGCTGGAGTATATCGACAATGCGGTTCCGGAAAAGATGGCCGGGCACCCCAAAAACATCATCATGCTGACCTGCGATGCTTCCGGTGTCATGCCGCCGATTGCCCGGCTCACGCCCGAGCAGGCCATGTACCATTTTATATCCGGGTATACTTCGAAGGTCGCCGGCACTGAAATCGGCCTGAGCGCCGAGCCCGAACAGACGTTCAGCGCCTGCTTCGGAGCGCCGTTCATGGTTCATCATCCGGCCCGGTACGCGGAGATGCTCAAACACAAAATGCTCAAGCACGAGGTCACCTGCTGGCTGGTCAATACCGGCTGGACAGGCGGACCGTACGGTATTGGCAAACGGATGAGTATCCATCATACCCGGAAACTGCTCAATGATGCCCTTGCCGGAAACCTGCTCAAAGTTGACTTCCGCAAGGATCCGATCTTTGGGTTTGAGGTACCGCGGCAATGTGAAGGCGTGCCGGAGAAGGTCCTGCGACCCCGTGAGACCTGGGAAGATCCCCGGGCCTACGATGAGAAGTACATCCAGTTGGCCCAGTTGTTCATAGAGAACTTCAAGAAGTTCGCCAGCGGCTGCCCGAAAGAGGTCGTCGCGGCCGGACCGAAGCTGCCGTAGATTGAGCTGACTGCCGATAGCGTATTGAGACGGGAACCGGACGGGTCTTCTGCCGGTTCCACGTCTCTGTACGACCTGTCGCCCACTTAGGAGAGATTGACTCGCTATGCCGACATATGAATACTTGTGTGACGATTGTCACTACGAATTCGAGGAGTTTCAGTCCATCACCGAGGATCCGATTACTTCGTGCCCGCAGTGCAAAGGGCACGTACATCGTTTGATCTCCGGCGGTGCCGGGTTGTTGTTTAAGGGGTCGGGCTTTTATGAAACCGACTACCGGAGCAGCGCCTACCGCGAGGCCGCCCGAAAGGACAAAACGACCGGCGGCACGACCGACTCATCGTCAGGATCAACTACCGCCAAAGCGGACAAAACCGCCAAGGGGTCCAAGTCGAACGAGGCCGCCTGAGCCCGGCCGACCGGCCGGTTACGCCCTGGATTCGCGACATCACCACCATACCCACGGACGGACACTGTCATGCCGGATTCGCACGAAAAGGCCCTTCGGAAATTGCTGAGGGCTCCGGCCAGTCTTATCTCGGGAGCCGATGCCCGTGAAGACTATTCGCATGATGCCACGTTCTACAGCTCTCCCCCCCGTCTCGTCCTGGTAGCTGAATCGGTCGATGACGTCCAGGCCGCAGTCGCCTATTGCCATCAACACAGCATTCCCATTACCGCCCGGGGAGCCGGCACCGGTCTGTCCGGCGGATGTGTCCCGGCCTCGGGTGCTCTGGTGATCTCTCTCGAGCGCCTGGTCGATTTGCAGATTTTCCCCCTTGAAAAAACAGCCGTTTGCGGACCCGGCACCATAACCAAAGACCTCGTTGACG
>JAHIVM010000319.1 GCA_018816665.1 Candidatus Zixiibacteriota bacterium | reverse complement strand
CGGCGGCGACAGCGGCGTGGTCACTCTGGCCGTGGCCGAGGGCGGTGTCAACGCCTGGCATGTTCAGGACAACTCCCTCGATGGCAAAGAGATTGCCGAAAACGCGATCAGCGCCTCAGAGCTGGCCGCCAACGCCGTGACCTCCACTCACATCGCCTACGGCACCATCGAAGCATCCGATCTGGGTACCGGCTCGGTCGGGACCGACGAGTTGCAGAACGACTGCGTGGACAGCACCAAACTCGCTCCCAATTCGGTCACGGAGGCCTCGGTAGCAAACAGCAGTCTGCGCGACTACGACATCCTGGATGAGGCGGGACTGGCCTACAACTACAACGGGACTTCCGTAAGTCTGACAACCGCAGGCATGGTCGATCTTGCCACGGTAACGCTCGATGCCCCCACGTCGGGGTATGTCCTCGTTACCGCTCGCTGCAATGTCAGTCTTTTGAATACAACGGGGATCAATGCCAGCCTCGTGCAGCTGGACACGGCCGCGGGCGGGACGTGGCTGAGTCCCAACTATCTCATTGTCGAGGCCCAGGGGTTCCCCGTCTCCGGAAGTTACATTTACCCGGTCAGCATCAACCGAGTCTTCTACGTTTCGGCCTCTGGCGAAACCACTTATCGCCTGGAGGGATGTCGATACGGTGGACTGACGGGCACCTCGATTGCCAGCTTTTCGTACATAACGGCGGTTTTCTATCCGACGATATATAACAAAGTCAAGGAGTCCTCCCCACCCGCGCTGCTGGAATCAGGACCCGCCTGGCTTCCCGATGGCACTGTGGCACCTCCGCCGGGCAGCTCATTGTATAGCAAACAGGAGTAATAAGCGGGTAATTTACCCATCGGAAAATGCCTATCATAGACAAACAGATGGAAAAGCGACGGCTACGATGCCCCGGGGCGACGTTGCTGTCGCTTTTTATGTCTTTACCCGACAACACCTTAAGCGTTGCCTGATGGCCCCGACCGCTTTCTGCAGAAACTTTTGTGCGTTTTGAATCATTTCACTTATATTCTCCTCTAATAGAAAAAGAGCAACTTTGCGGAAGGAATACATAAGAACATGTTGAACGTAAGTGATACCGCGCGCGATGAATTGCAGAAGGTTCTGGCCTCGGACCAGGCCAAAGGCAATAATCTGGTGATCTATTTTCAGGGGCATGGCTGAGGCGGTCCCACGCTGGGAATGGCCCTGGACGGGTCAACGGGTGAACTTGAAAAGATAGAATCCAACGGGATTACGGCCTATATCGATCCCAATCTCAATAAGTATATGGAAGAGATGGGCGGAATCAGTATCGATTTTGTCAGCCGCGATGATGGGGCGGCCGGGTATACGATCAGACCGGGGAATCCCCCGGAAACAGACTGTGGCGGTTGCACAAGCTGTTAGTCACAGTCCGGAGGAAATCAAGCGCGGAGACCGGTAAACAACCTGTCTTCGCGTTTTCTTTTGCGCGGTGGCGGGCGGTTAGATAAGCGCTTGACTTGCCGCTTAATCTTGATATTTTAGAAAACCTTTGCCGGGGTAGCTCAGTTGGTTAGAGCACCAGATTGTGGATCTGGGGGTCGAGCGTTCAAATCGCTCCCCCGGTACTTTTTTCTCCCAGACAAGACTGAGACGATTGATATCCCACGGTGTGGTCCGCGCTGACCGAACAGTGAACCGACGCTTCCGCACTGTCTCGTCATTTGTCGTCACTGGACGAGGGTTTGATACCAAGCCGGCGGGTGGCCCGCTCAAAAGTGATACTGCGAGCAGGTCGTCATCACAAAAACGACAGCCCGCCACCAGGTGTGACGGGCTGTGTCGTGCGCTCTAAGACGCAGAGAGAGATGCTACTTCATCAGAATCATCTTTTTCGACTCGACATTCTTGCCGGCCTCCAGACGATAGAAGTAGACACCGCTTGAGGCTGGCTGACCGGATTCGGTAAGGCCATCCCATTCAACCACCTGAAGTCCGGCGTTGACAAACCCATCCACAAGCACGGCCACACGCTGACCGATCGCGTTGTAGACCGTCAGAGTAGCGTAGTCGGCCGATGGCATACTGAACCGAATACTCGTTGACGGGTTGAACGGGTTGGGATACGCATCGTAGAGCTCGAAATCATTGGGCAGGCTGCTGTTGGTTGGGTGTAACGCAACCACCTGACCGTCAGCCGTGTAGCCTATCGCAGAAGTAACACCGACATCGGCACTCAACTGCAGCACCCTCGTAACGCCGGACGCCACAGCGCGATCGCCGTCGAGATCCAGAATACCGAGGCGTGTGGAGCCGTCGGCCACAATGACCTCCACACCCTCGACCAGACTTACGGGTTCAGATTCCGCTTTCGCCAGTTCGATAACCAGACAGGCAAGCGGAACCCCGGCCGCCACGCTCACCACACCATCGTCACCAACCGTGAACTCGCCGTCAAGCGGCGCCATCTTGGCCGGCGGGTTACTGCAGTAGGGAACCGGGGCGGGGCTTCCAATAACAAAGATGTAGTTTCTGATATAGACGGCGTCCCCGACGTTGACGGCGCAGTCACCGTTTGCATCGCCGGCTTCGAGCGGCTCCGGCGCCGGACCTGATTTGAAGATGTAGTTTATGAGATAGACCATGTCTCCCACCTCGACCGCTCCGCTGCCGTTGGCATCGCCGCACAGGTACTGTCGGAAGATCGCTATCTGCGTGTCATCCGAATCTGCACAGGCCAGGTCAATCTCGCCGTCGCCGTCAAAATCAGCCGCTGTCACGCCGGTGAGTTTGGTGGAGGACGGGACAGCCATCTCGAACATAAACAGACCATCGCCAAGACCGTAAAACACCGACATGTGGTCGCTATAGTAGTTGGTGCACACCAGGTCGGGATTGCCGTCATCGTCGAGGTCAGCCGCAGCAAGTTCCTTCTGTCCTATACCCACCGGATACTCGGCGCTAAAGGTAAAGGTAGTCGCACTGCCCAGCAGCACGGATACCGTCTCATCGCTGGAGTTCGCCGTGGCAATGTCCACGTAGCCGTCACCGTTGAAGTCGGCGGCCACAACCGCATCCGGATCGCCGCTGACGGCGTAGGTTCCGTAAATATCAAACAGGTTCATAGGATTGCCACCGATGATGAGCTGGTAGACGACGGTGACATCATTTGAGTTCAGATTGGAGATGATGAACTCGGGGTATCCGTTGCCGCTGACATCCGCAAACGCGATGTCCGACGGTCCATCACCGACCGTCATAGGACCTGACGGCTGAAATGTCCCGCCAAGGCTGTACATGAAGACGACCTGATCCGTCTGGATATCTGCCACCACCAGGTCGGCGTATCCGTCAAGATCATAATCACAGGCTACGATCGAGTTTGCGAACATACCAATATCATAGTGGGTCGCGGCTCCAAACTGACCTGACCCATTATTGATGAGCACGGATACGTCCTTGTTGTATCCAATTGACATATCCCTGTTGGCCGTCGCCACATCCAGGTCGCCGTCGCCGTCGAAGTCTCCGACGGTTACAGCCGACGGACCCGGACCCACGTCATACATCACCTCGGCCAGAAAACCGCCTGAGCCGTCGCTGAGCCGGATTGACATTCCCCCGGGATACGTCTTGGCTCCGTTGCAGGAGACGAGATCCATATACCCGTCTCCATTCATGTCCGCACTTACAACCGCCTGCGGCGATGAGACACTGTAAGTACCGTCTTCATAAAACCCCTGAGCTGCGCAAACGCCCGCAAACAGTGTTGATCCTGCAAGCAAGATCGACACAAACAGAAGCATGGTTTTGCCTTTCATTGTGATCCTCCATAACTAGTACAAGTGTGCTCGCGATCTTCGATCACGAAGTTTCGCATAGTCCCTGCGCCATGAGGAGGCGCGATTAAGTACATGAGCGGCGGCAAGGACAGACCTCACCGTCGACCCGAACCGGGCGTAATCCTCCCTTACGACTCTGAAAAGTCGTTCCTCTGCCCCTGGTGAGGTTTTGTGCAGGATCCCGGGCAGAACTCTCCCTGCAACCAGCGTAGGCCTGCCAGAAGCAGGCACGATCAGATCGTCTCTGTCAGCGCAATGGAATTCGCGGATACGTGAAGCTGCCCCGCTTGGCCCCCCGTCGAGTTTTGAACCGGACCGTTCGGTCCGGCACACGAGGAGGACGCAGCAACGTCTCAGTGAGCTAATTTGTCAGAGTGGTGATTTCTAACAGTACAGCCGGCAGTATTTTCTTCGTCAATGCACGGGTGCCCCACCGCTTGCGGTGGGTATTATCCCTCAATTCATCCATGGATTCACCCTCCCGACTTGATCTCGATCGCCACACAACAGTATAGCCAGAATCGGACCGCGATGTCAACGATGCGTCAAGAATCCCACCCGAGGCACGGGCGGGCCACCGGGAAGTCGTTCACCGGGTTTGGCCGGGGCAGACGGGGCGTCTGCCGCCCACGGAATGGCAGTTGTGGCATTGATGGGAGTTCGTACGTCATTGTTCGACAGGCTCACCATGATTTTTTTGGTTGGGTGGCTTGCTCAAACCCGCCCGTGGCGGAAGCAGGCCACCCGAATGCAGTGTCACAGCTCAGAACATCCACGCCCCGTACAGACAGCCGCCGTAGCCGAAGTAGTATTCTATGAGCGCAATCACGTCGCCGTTGTTCACCCCATCCGTTCCGTCGAGATCACCGCAATGCATGAACGGAATCGGGCCCGGCTTGCCGCCTGCGCCGTTCACATAGTCGGCCAGGTAGATGATATCAGCCAGGCCAATCGCACCGTCATCGTTGACATCGCCCCGGCCAAACCCGGCCAGTTTGTTGGTCAACACCGCGAGGTCGGTTATTTTGCCATCGGAGGTGTAGGTGTCCGGCAAGTCGCCTAAACCAAAATTCGCCACACCAAAGATCAGCGTGTCGTGCCCGGTCCAGTCATGCTCGATTATCGTACAGTGCCACTCTTCATCGTCCTGTGTGCCGGCCAGGACACCGTCAACCTGATGCGAATGATCACCGGGCGGCAAAGTCATGTAGTAGTACGCCGAGTCGAGATAGGCATCGGAAAACATGGCATAGTTGGCATCCAGGGCCAGGACGTTTTTGATCGGTTCCTCGCCGCAACCAAACGGCAGCTTAATCATGCCGTGCGCCACACCCGAGTTGCCCAGATCGGCGCACCAGGCAGTCGACACATCGCGATCGATAAACGCCGTATCTCCGATATCCGTAGGCCCTGCCCAGCGGATATCGTAGTCAACGAAGGCACCGAACTTCCATCCGGGCACAGCGTTGCCGTTGCGCTCATGAAACGTCATCTTTTCGAGCGTCACATGATTCAGGAGACCATCGGCCGATACTGTATCGTCAAGCACGGACACAATCACGTTTTCGCACGCCAGTCCCATGGTCAGAGCGTTGTCAAATGTGGTCTGACCGGTGAGGGTCCAGTCCCAGCCACCAAAACCGTCGTCAAAATTCTCCACCGAATCGATATACGCCTTGTGAACGATAGTCCCATACACTTCATGGTAGGTCAGGCCGTCGCTGGTCATGTGACCGATCAGGGTCGGCATGGCCATTTCGGGTGTGCAGGAACCACTAAACGGGTCCGCCTGCATCGACCGGTACGACTCCGCCTCACCTCCACCGTGCCAGTCCTGCGAGTTCAACGCCAGCCGATAGGTGTCCACACCATAGATGTACGTCCCCTGGTATACAGCTCCATCGGTACCATCGATAACGTATGACGGTCCCCCGCCGGTAGCCAGCCGCCCGTGGTTGTACACGGGAACACGATTCTCCCCATACTGCCCGAACTCCATCGTCACATACTCAGTCAGACAACCGCCGACCAGGGTGAGCCGGATTTCGGGTTTCAGCGACGGGTCATTCAGGAAGTAGTCCGGATCATTGTGCGTGAATTCAACATAGAACGATTGCGGACCCCGGTTGACGAACGGGCCGTTCACCCGCACGAGAATATCCGAGGTATCCCCCGGCGCTGTGATGAAACCGCCCCCCGGCGGAGAGAAGACATCGCCGCCACCCGCATCGACCAGAAACGCCGGCACCGCCGAGGCGGCGCGGTTGGTTGCGGCCCGGTCGGTCAGCCGTTCGTCATCGCCATCGTTGGTGATGAGATTCGCCGGTCGGATGTGTTTAACGGTCGGGAGCTGGTGAGTCAGATTCGACGCCATCTCCGCCAATCGTTCATCGCGATCGGTCGCGACCATGCGATAGCCCGGTGAGGCCGGTGTCACGCCATTTGAATACTCATCCGCCTTCAGGCTCACGAGGAGACTGGCGCACCCCGTATTGGTATACATGTCTTCAAACGTGACTACCGTATCGTAGCTCGAGCCAAATGGCACGGCCTGGGTAGCCGACGGTGTCAACAGTTGCAGCCGGGCTCGATCCGGTCCCTTGCTCAAATCATACAGCGTACCCCAGGCGTCAACAAACACGACATGCGTCCGATCCTGCGAGTCATGCCCTATCGCCCCGCCGCCGCCGACATTGGCCCCCGCGCCATGATCAATGCGGCGTTGGAACAACTCACGGCCGTCGTCGGCACTGAAGGCGCTCAGGAAGCCGTGGTTGCCGGTAAACGAGCCGTTGAACGCGAATAGAAGGTGGTCGAAGGCCGGACTCTCGCAGGTCAATAGACCTTCCGCCCGGTACCAGGTTTCGAGCGGATCGAATGTCAGCGGTGATGATGTCCAGGTCAGCGTGCCGCTATATCGATTGAAAGCATTCACCGTCCCGCCGGTCGCCGGTTCACTGGCCCAGTTGAACATCCCGAGCGTATAGCAGAGATTGTAACCGAGGACAGGGTGACTCTGGAACTGACGATTGGCCTGAGTGAAATGCTGCAGATTGCCGGTGGCGGCATTGAGTTTGTAATACACGCCGGAGGCGGGATGGTCTCCGGATACTGCTGAGACCACATACAACTCGCCCTCCGCAACTGAACAACCGCCATCGAAAGACTCCGATGTCACATTGGTGTATACTCCATCGGCCCGCAAACCGTCGCCCGAGGCCAGATCCCACACATAGGTACCGTCAGAGGCGTCAATGGCAATCACGTTGCCGTACCCGCCGGGCACGGAAGTCGCCACATACAGATTGACGCCATCGAAAGTCAGCGCTTTGTAGGAGGGATTACCGAGCGCAAACGGTCCGCTCCAGCCACTATACGGCGCTCCGGTGGACGCATCGACCGCATAGAGGTTTGCAGCATCGTCCATATAGTACAGGATTGGACTGCCGGCCTGATCGGCCACGACAAACGTGCCGTACCGTATCGATGACACAAAACTATTATGCCCCAGCCAGCCGTTGAACGGGTTGGCAGTCCATCGCTGGGTGATGCCCGGCACCGAGCTGAGGTCATACGCTCCAACCGCATTGGCCGTACCGCCGGCCACAAACAGCAGCGGGGTGCCGTCGACGATAGCAATAGTAGGTGTACAGCGCACCGAGCCGCCAAAGTCCTGCGGGTGGGTGCTGGTGGTAATACTGTCGATAGGTCCGGCACTGAGGCTGTCGAGCGAAAACACGTAGTAGCCTGACTCTGTGCCCGACGAAAACGCCTGCACCACCAGAGAGTTCCAGATGATCGGCCCGTTGCGCTGGGCGCCGAAGCTGGGATGTTCCCAGCGAGCGCCTAGGGTCAAATCACACCAGGCATCGGCCACACCGCAACCGGAATGGCCGCTACGACCGAAGTCATGGCCCACAGTGGTCCAGTCAGTCGGGTAACAGTAGGGCGACGGTGGCCCCGGGACATAGCAGAAGTCAACTTCAAGAATCAGATTGTCTTCCAGCAAGGGCTGGCCAAATGCATCGGCGAGCGAATACCACACGCCGCCATGGAGGATCCATGCCCCACCGTTGATTGGGACTCCCCCGAACTCTGTGACGCAGGAGGCATTGCCCCCGGCCACAAAATCATAGACCACCGATATCCAGAAGTCGCCCGTCACCTGCAAGCCGCCGGGTATCGGTACCTGTACCCAGCCGAAGCTCGAGATCACGGGATAGCTGGCAACAATGGCGCCGGGACCGCTTCCCGGCCCACCGTTTAGGTGTACATTTACCGTTGCGCCGGCCAGTCCGTCACCGGCAATATCTTCGTAGTAAAAGCGAATTTCTTCTATTCTGTTTATGGCCAATCCGGTAATACGCTGCGCAAATCCTTCTTCTCCAATTCCCCAAACCCAGTCGGGGGGATGATTGTAGCTGAGGCGAGTCAGACAGTCATAAAATTCATCGCGGCAAACCGTCACATCAACATAGGCGGCACGGTCACCATACGGTCCCTCCGCCCAGGATGCGCTGGCGCCAAACGTCTCCCAGTTGGGATCGGGCGGTGTGAAATTCACGGACCCTCCCCACAAACCGTCGGCGTAGTCGCTGGTTGCCAGCAGCAGTTGTCCATCGGCCGGATCATTGCCGGTCATGGCAAAGGTCACATGCCAGGGTCCGGTCAGGACAAGATTGTGCGCGCTGAAGTCCAGATCATGAACCTCCCACGCATGGAGGCCGTCCCAGTTGTTGTTGGTGGTCGGGAACAATGAGCTCAGCCCACCGGGAATGACTTCGGTCGCCAGCGGACCGGAAGACATATCAATCTCCCCAAGACCGTCGTCCGGCCAAATACTCACGGCCAGACCGTTGGTACCGGTCGGTCCATACAAAGACTGGTCCGGGAAACCGACAGCCCCATCGACCACATGGTACACTGTCACCGTTTTCAACGTATCCAGTCCCTCGGAGATAAAACGCTGGCCGAATCCGGTCATGGTCTGGCCTGAGGTCCAGTTGTCGTCGGGAGTGAGCCACAGCGACACCCAGCCGCTGCCGCCGTCGAGACCGCTCATACGATAGCAGTCGTTGGCATAGTAGACACACTGGTTGACCTGCAGCGCCATGTTGCGGTCGCCGCCGGTGAATGTCTCTTCAAGGGAAAGCCATTCGGAGCCGGTATACCACGTGCCGCGACCGGTTGGCCAGACACTGCAGTTCTCCGGCGAATCAACGATAAGATCGAAGGAATCTGAGGGATCGCCTACGGCGCCGACGGTCACGAAATACGACGTTGCGTTTTCGATCAGCAACGGACTGCCGCCATTGAGTGTGAACGTTACATATCCGCCGCTCCAGGCAATTGGATTCAGTCCGCTCAAATCAAAAGTATCTACGTACAGCGGCGGCGAAGCCGGCACTCCCCCCACGTTGCTCCAGACCTTGAGGACCACATCGCAACCCCCGGCAATAGTGGCCGTCGACTGGCCGATCCACACGGCGACATCCTCGACCTCCGCGCTGTGATGGATCGGGATATCGAAACGCATGCCTATCTCATACGGAGTCCCGCCGGCCATCGACACCGTCCCCACCCAGTAACATCCCATATCAAAGCTGTGTGCGAAATCGAAGTAATCCTGGGTATAGCAGGAGGTCGTGTCGGGAGAGAGCGATTGGGGTCGTCCGGGCGCCTCCGCCAGTTCCGCAGATTCGACGGACATCCGATCAAATCCACTCGATGACAACCGCCCCGGCGTGGGTATGCCTCGATTGGCGGGTGCCGGCGGCACTGCTATGGACGGGAATGGGGTACGATTCAATTGAAGCTGATCGCCGGCCAATGATACAGTCGCACAACAACAGGCCAGCAGCATCAGATACATCAGAATTATTGACTTGCGATTCATGAACTTAGACCTCCCACCGCCGGAACGGCAATTCAGACGGCATCCCAAACATGGTTGGACACAGTGTGGCTGAGTCGATATGCAATTGGATAGTCTCGAAATGCACGTACGAACCGCTCGAGTGCAGAAAGATCAACGCCCGTACCGTGCCGGACGAGACACACCGCGCTTTACCCATTAATAGAATAGCAGCAACCGGCGAATAAGTCAAGGATTGTATACTCCACGATTAGTCTGAGCAGTCGGCCTCGCAGATTTAGCAGTTGACAAAATGGGTCGCCGGTGTTAGACTAAACTCTGTAGCACACACGGGTCATGGTGGCCCTTACTTGCTTTTGAGGAATCCTATACCACTTTCTTTCGCTAACGTTTTTGACATTGCTATCGAGCAACTCCTTCACCTCACGGAGGTCGTATGTCTGGACGTAGCGTTTTCCGTTTCTCTCAGAGACTTGTTCCCCTGTTCCCCTTGTTTCTGACTTTGCCTATAGAGCCATCACTTTTGTCCAGTTTGGCCGCGTCCTCCATTGAGACCATGCACGATGGTAAGTGGAGTACAATCACCGATGTCGATTCCGGCGTCCCGAGCCGCAATCGGTCCCACGTGGAACTCGCCTCAAATTCTCTTCCTGCCTGTCGTTAGCGTACACCCACCGAACCCAGGCAGGTGAACCGGGGCCGGTTGGCAACCAGCAACAGCCGGACCCCGGTCTTTTTATGGATCGTTCAACCCACACACCCCCTTGACGAATCGTTGAAATTCCTTATATTGCATCAGGATAGGCCGTTGTAAAACCAATCGTTTGCGGCCTCTCCCTACTTCTGCGGCTCCCGGCCACCGGGATGTCGGAACTACGCGGCTCTCAGGTCCGGTCCTCTCCTTCGCCGGGCGGTGAGGCAACCGCCACATACCCGATGCCGGCAGGCAGTGCATCGGGTATGGGACAACGGATAAAGGTACCATGATCAACAAACTCTCCCCCGTGCCAGGCGTGCGTCCGGGCAAGTTCCTTCTCGGAACACTGATCCTGCTGTTTGTCACCGTGTCGACATCGCTCCAGGCCGAGCAGGTCTCTGTCACCTACACCTTCGAGCCACCTGTAGTTCAGACGGTATCCCTTGACGGCCAGTCATTTGACCGGCTTGTCCTGCCCGACGCTCCTGGTTTCGGCAACCCCGGCGAGCCACTCCTGCCCGCTCGCGGGGCAAGAATCCTTCTCCCGCCCGACGCAGAAGTTACGTCGATAGAGATAGAAAAAGGCGAGCCAGTGCTCATTGGCAGCGGCTATCAGGTTGAACCGGCCATGAGGCCATATCCTCTCTCGTCGGATCCGTCGACGATCCAGCCGACCGAGCCGGATGCCGCCATTTATGCTCTGAGCGAACCGTATCCAAAAGAAGTGCACAAAAGCATAGGCACACAGATTTTCAGAGGATACCAGATCCTCACCGTCCGCCTCCAGCCGGTGCAATTCGTGCCGACCTCGGGAGAACTCCAATACTACCCGAAGATGACTGTCAAAGTGAACACTGTCCCTTCCGGCAAAGCGGAAACACTGTACCGCGGTCTCCCCGAGGATGAACTCGAGGCCGTCCGGCGGGTCGACAACCCGGAGGCACTGGTAGCGTACCAGTCGATCGCAAAGTCGGGCAGCAAGAGCTTTGATCTGCTCATTCTCACCACTCCCGAACTGGCCGCCAGCTTCCAGCCCCTCAAGGAGTACCACGACAGCACCGGGATGCCTACTGAAATTCGGACCACGACCGATGCCGGAGGCAGTGATCACACAACCATCCGGACGTATATCACCAACGTGTACAACACCGACGGCATTTCCTACGTGTTGTTAGGCGCCGACGATGATCTAATGCCGTCGGTAGACCTGTACGTGGAATCCTGGCCCGGCGGTTCCGTGGAATACGCGGTCCCCGGGGATCTCTACTTTGGCTGTCTGAACTATACCTGGAACAACGATGGTGATTCGCGCTGGGGTGAGCCGGATGATGGTCGCGGGTTTGGCCCGGTCGATTTGCTCGCCGAGGTATACGTGGGGCGAGCAACTGTGGGCAACACGGTTGAGGCCGATCGTTTTGTCAACAAGACTATCGCCTACCTGACTTCCACCTCACCGGCCCTGTCCAACGTGCTCCTGTCCGGTGAGCATCTCGGTTTTGGCGGCGTGAGCGAATATGCCGCCAACTCGCTGGAGAAGCTCATCGACGGCGCCTGGCACTATGGCCGAGGTATCTCACCCGAATTGTACACCATTGACGAGCTGTTTGATCGGGACTGGTCCGGCAACGACTGGCCGTTCTCGGAGCTGCAGGCCCGCGTCAACAGCGGCCTGAATATCATCAGCCATTTCGGCCACGGCAATATCAGCTCGGCCATGAAAACGTACAGCACATATCTGCCTTCGGCCTTCACTAACGACGATCTGTTTTTCCTCTATTCGCAGGCCTGTCTGTCCGGCCACTTTGATGGGACCGATTCCTGGGTGGAGTATCTCACCATAAAAGGAGACCACGGAGCTTTCAGCGCGGTCATGAACGCCCGCTACGGATGGGGAACGTCGAATAGTACCGACGGCCCCTCGGAGCGGTTCAACCTGGAATTCTGGGATGCCATGTTTGATCCGTCCGAGTCCATGCCGGAACTGGGCCGGGCCAATCAGGATTCCAAAGAGGACAACCTTTACCGCATCGACGAAAGCTGCATGCGCTGGTGTTACTACGAACTCAACCTCATTGGTGACCCGACGGTCCGCCTGAGAGGAATCGGCGACTGTACCGATCAGGATGTTGACAGCGTCTGCGATGTGGTCGACAATTGCCCGTCCGTTTCCAATCTCTGGCAACAGGATGCCGACGACGATGAGATCGGCGATGCCTGCGATGACTGCACTGATCTTGACAACGACGGCTACGGTGACCCCGGCTATGCCAACAACACGTGTGCCGACGACAATTGTCCAGACATGGCCAACCCGGACCAGACCGACGGCGATTCAGACGGCTTTGGTGACGCCTGCGACAATTGCCCGGCCGACGGTAATACCGAGCAGACCGACGGCGACAACGATGGCGTCGGAGACGTGTGCGATAACTGCCCCGGCCTCACCAACCTGACTCAGGAAGATGGGGACGGCGACGGTGTTGGTGATGTTTGTGACATCTGTCCCGGGAATTACGACCCGCTGCAGTTGGACTCGGATAGCGACGGCAAAGGTGACGCCTGTGACAACTGCCCCGGTGTGCAAAACGCCGACCAGGCTGATGCCGATGGCGACGGCGTGGGTGATGCCTGCGACGACTGCACCGATACCGATGGCGACGGCTGTGGCAATCCCGGATTCGCGGCCAGCACCTGCCTGACCGACAACTGCCCCACCCGGGCCAACCCGGATCAGGCTGACACCGATGGCGATGGTGTGGGTGATGCCTGCTGCTGCGTGGGAACGGTTGGGAACACGGACTGCGATTCCGGAAATTCCGTCGATGTCGGCGACTTGACTACGCTCATCAACCACCTGTTTATAAACTTCGACCCGCTTTGCTGCCCCGGTTCAGGCGACACGGGCAACCCGAAGGATGGCTCGGTGGATGTGGGCGATCTCACCGCGCTGATTGATCACCTGTTCATCAGCTTCCCGCCTCTTCCTGCCTGTAACTAGCGCGCTGAGGTCATATTCGAAAGCACAACGGGCCGACTCATCTCAGAGCCGGCCCGTTTTTTTTCGTGGCCTGCCGGGGCAGGCAAAAATAAGGCCGAAGTCCGTACAAGCAGGTGTCATTCTGCTGCGACTTCGGCCGTCTGAGTCTCCGGGATAGCGTCTACTTGCGTCGGCGCGGCGGTCGACCGCGTTTCCGTCCGGCCCCTCCCTCTTGCCGACCGCGATCGCTACGAGCGTCCTTCTCCCGGACCGCTACGCTGCGCGTAGGCTGGACCGGGTTCTCGGCCTCGAGATGCAACGTCTGCTGATAATAATCGTCAAGCAACATGGCCACGATCGCCGACTCTTCTTCAAGTTGAGCCAGGGCTCTTGCCAGCGGAACGAATCTCTGCATACGCTCAAGTCGCAGCGTATCCCGATCTCTGAGACGCGCTTCCAGCAACGCAATCACCCGCTGCGACACGATCGTCTCAACATCCTGCTGCGACGGCAACGGGCGCTCCTCCATGTCGATATCAAATCGACGGGAGATCTTCTTGAGCGTCGCCTGTTCGTTGCCCGCCACCAGTGAGATGGCCACGCCGGCTGCGCCCGCCCGTCCGGTCCGTCCGGCCCGATGGATGTACACCTCAGGATCTTCCGGCGGATCGTACTGAAATACATGCGAAATCTCGGGGATGTCGATTCCCCGGGCAGCGACATCGGTGGCCACCAGATAGCGCAATTTACCCTCGCGTACTTTGTCCATCACCTTCTCGCGGGCGTTCTGGCGAAGATCGGCACTTAACTCATCGGCATCGTAGCCGAAACGCTTCAAAACGGTTGAGACGTACGCCACCTGCGATTTGGTATTGCAGAAGATGATGGCGGACGAAGGGTTCTCCACCTCGATAATGCGAGTCAGCGAGCGGTCCTTCTCCATCCCGGGAACCACGTAGAAGACGTGATCGGTGTCCGTCACATGGACATGATCCCGGCTCAGGCTGAGAAATCCGGGCTTCTGCATGAACTGACGGGCGAGGCCCTTGACATGGGCCGGGAACGTCGCCGAAAACATGAAAGTGTTGATCTTCCTGCGCGGCAGATAGGTCTGGACCTGCTTCATATCGGGGTAAAACCCCATCGAGAGCATGCGGTCGGCCTCATCAAACACCAGGACATCCAAATCGTCCAGTTTCAACGTCTTGCGCAACAGATGATCCAGCACCCGGCCCGGCGTCCCCACGACGATATGGGCACCCTTTTCGAGCGCTTTAAACTGCGGCCCGTAGCGCACGCCGCCGTACAGCGATGCCGTTCGCACCCCCGCCAACCGACCCAGGTTCTCTGCCTCGCGGGTCACTTGCGATGCCAGCTCGCGGGTCGGAACCAGGATCAGTGCCTGGCAGGCCGCCAGATTGGGATCCAGCCGTTCCAGAATCGGCAGCACGAAGGCTCCGGTCTTGCCGCTGCCGGTTCGGGCCTGAACCATAATATCCCGCCCCGCCATGACATACGGTATTGTGCGAGCCTGTACGGGCATGAGGTCCTGCCAGCCAACTCCGGCCGTGGCCTCTCTCATGCGCTCCGGCAGCTCTTCCACCGCGATCGGCGGCAGTGACTCCTCAGGCTCGATCGAAAATTCATTATCCGACATTAACTCTCCCTGGTACTGGCCCGGGTTCCCGGGCGTACGATGTTTGCGATACTTGCGTATCGAACAGCCAAGGTACTCTGCGTGAGGCCCCGTGTACAGTACAAACTTCATCAATCCCTGCCGTCGGGGGTACCGGACCGAAACTTAGTTTGATTCGGCGGCCGTTTCGTGCGTATCTTAGGGAGTTGTCATGAATCACAGAGATTGATTGGGTATTTTGAGGACGGTATGCAGGAAACACATATTACGACGCTGGCCGGCGAACTCAATGTCGCCCCCAACAAGATAGCAGCCACTATCGACCTTCTCGACAGCGATGCCACTGTGCCGTTTATTGCCAGGTACCGCAAGGAGGTCACCGGCGCGCTGGACGAAACCGTCATCACCGCCATCCGGGATCGAATCGCTCAACTGCGGGATCTGGACAAGCGCCGGGGGGCCATTCTGTCATCGCTGGAAGAACGTGACCTGCTCACCGACGATCTCAAGAAAAAAATCGACGCCGCTCAGACCATGGCTGTGCTTGAGGATCTCTATCTCCCCTACAAGCCGAAACGTCGCACCCGGGCCACTATCGCCCGCGAGCGAGGGCTGGAACCTCTCGCCGAGACAATATTCGCTCAGGACGACCTCGATCCGTACGTTGAAGCCAAACAGTATGTTGATACAGAGAAAGAAGTTGCAACGATCGATGACGCTTTGGCCGGTGCCCGGGATATCATTGCGGAATGGGCCAATGAGGACGCCGATGCCCGTTCCAAACTCAGAGAGTTGTTCTCCGAAAGCGGCCTGATAT
>JAHIVM010000318.1 GCA_018816665.1 Candidatus Zixiibacteriota bacterium | reverse complement strand
TTACCAGTTCGTACAGGATCAGACCGGTAGCATAGATGTCGGTCAGTTCATCGGGGGGATGTCCGTCCCACGATTCGGGCGCCCGGTACTCCAATGCCTCTCCCCGGGTCTCACCCGGCGATGGTGTCGACGCTGTGACAAAAGAGAAGTCAACGACCTGGATCCAGCCGGCCCCGTCCAGCCAGACACAATCGGGCGACAATGAACCGTGCACTATGCCCTGCTGGTGAGCGTGCTGTAAGGCCACGCAAATCTGCCGAACGATGTCCAGGGTCTGTCCGAGGGTCGGGTAGGTGTCCCGGAACGATGTCCGCAGCGGACTCCCGTTGAGCGGTTCAAACACCGCGAAAGGACGACCGTCAACATCGCCTGCGTCAAACACGTGAGCTATGTTTGGATGGCTAAGCGATGCAGCCGTGGACACGGCGGCAGTGAAGGATGCTCTGGCTTTGTTGTCGCCCGCCAGATTCTGCGGGAGTGTCTTGAGCAGAACCTCTCTATCCAGCCGCGTATCGCGCGCGACATAAACGTCGCCAAACCCGCCAAACTCGGCCTGCTCCTGCACCTCGTAGTGCAGCACGACCCGGCCGGGTCCAAGTGGTACGTTCCCCCCTGAGTTGTCGCGATACGGGTTCGCAGCCATTGCATCCTGCTCCGGAGAAATAATGGATCTCGTTTTGTTGGTTCAATCACAATATAGAATGACGGCAAACGGCAGGCAAGGGGCAATCCAGCGCCAGTGATAGAGGCGGCCAATCGGACACAGATAGACGTTGTGATCGCGCGGCGTTCCGTCCACAGTCAGTAGGCGATTTAGTTTTGACAGGAGTCGGCAAACCAGGAATGAGTGCTGCCGTTCGTCGACTCTCAGGTCGGCAGTCCGACCTCAGGGTCCCGGTTGAAGTAACTCGGCAACACGTATTCTGTGTCGCCAAAGTGAACGTCGATCAGTTCTCGCGCCTGTAGCATATTCGCCACCGTGCCGGGCGATGAAAAAAACGCAGCGATGGACTCAGCCTGATCCCGTCGCAGGGGATGGCGAGAACCAATCTCGACTATGGCCTGGCGGGCGCTGGAGAACTGGGAAAGACCAAAACCGCCGGCCTCGCGATCGGCCACCGGCTCGGCATCGCCAAGTATGCGCTGCGCCCGGAGGATGACATCGGCGGGGGGGACGGTGACCCAGGATTCCGCCGGCGGTCGAATGGGTACGGTCACATAAGTGCGATCGGGTCCGATTAGCTTAAGAATATCGCGGATCTTCGTCAGTTCCAGGTGACTGTCATTGGCGTCGGCCACCAGCATGGTTTCGAGCCACAATTTGCCGCTGTATTCCTCCGCGAAACGCATCAGCCCTTCCCTTATATTGGCAAACGAGAGATCCGGGTGCGGCCGGTTGAGCGCCCGAAAGGTAGCCTCGCAACCAACATCCAGCGACGCCAGAACCACGTCGGCAGCGGCCAGTTCCTCGCGCACATCATCGCGGAACAACAACGAGCTGTTGGTGATAACCGCGACATGCGACGGCCACCGGCGGCGGCAATGGTCTGCCAGCCAGCCCAGATCGCGGGACAGGGTGGGTTCCCCGTCGCCGGCAAACGTGATGAAGTCGGGTTCACTGGACTGCACCTGGCGCGCTATCTCCTCGAAAACGCGTTCTTTCGAACAGAAACTCACCCGCTCGATACGCGTCCGCCGGGTCCGTCCGAGCTGGCAATACACGCAGTTGAAAGAGCAGCTTTTGGGAGGCATGAGACTCACTCCCAGAGATCTGCCAAACCGCCGTGATGGTACCGGTCCATAGGTAAACATAGTCTGCTCAATTCTGCCCCCACTCCCCGCCCTTGCTACCAAGATACCGCCGGAGGATTATCAAATGTCGTGCCGAGTGCCAGACTTCCGTGATCCTGGAACGGACATGATTGCTCTACAGGAGCTCATCCGGGCTCGATACGCATTGGCCCACAGCATGATAGCAAGGTTGCCACGCAGGCAAAATAAACTGCGGGAGCAGGTCGAGCGACAACGCCCCGAGTAGTGCGACGCCGCCTGACTGGCGGAACGATTTCAAAATGCGATACGGTTGTCCGACTCTAGGTTTCGCGTTGCTTGAGTTTCCGCCACAACGTGGCCTGGCTTATACCAAGAATTTTCGCCGCCTGAGTGCGGTTGCCACCCGTTGAGGTCAGCACGAGCTGGATGTGATCGTCTTCCATCTGAGCCAGGGAAAGCGGTCGTGAGCTTCCCTCCCGGACACCGGGCTTGCCGTGTCCGACAATACTGAGCGGAAGACCATCGGGCATAATGGTGCCGTCACGACTGAGCACGGCCGCGCGCTCGATGGCGTTTTCAAGTTCCCGGACATTGCCGGGCCAGTCATGAGCCTGCAGGTAATCCACACAGGTGGCATCAAAGCGAAGATTCGGCAGACCGAGTTTGCGCGCCAGTTTTTCGATCAGGAAACGCGCCAGGGGCAGGATGTCTTCCCGGCGCTGGCGCAGGGGGGGAATTTCAATCTCGATTACGCGGAGTCGGTACAGCAAATCCTCGCGAAAGGTGCCGTTGGCCACGGCCTCATCCAGATTTCGATTGGTGGCGGCAATAACCCGGATATCCACTTTGCGCGGCTCGCTCTCGCCCAACCGCATGATCTCTTTTTCCTGCAGAACGCGCAGAATGCGCACTTGCATGGCGGGCGTTATGTCGCCGATTTCATCAAGGAATACCGTGCCGTGTTCCGCCTGTTCAAACAAACCAACGCGGTCGCGTACAGCTCCGGTGAAGGCACCCGCGCGACAACCGAACAGCTCGCTCTCCAATAGTGTTTCCGGCAGCGCGCCACAGTTGAGCGCCACCATCGGCGCCTTTGAGCGGTGCGAGATGTCGTGGATGTAGCGAGCGAACACTTCCTTCCCCACGCCCGTCTCTCCCGTGATCAACAGGGAGGAATCAAACTGGGCGACTCGCTCGGCCAGGTCCACTACCCGGCGCAGAGCATTGGAACGACCCTCGATAAAAAACGACACCTTGCCCTTTCGCAGAGCGTCGAGTTGCTTTCGTTGCACCGCGATCTGACGCGTTTTCTTGCGCAACTCACGAGTCAGTTGCTCCACGTTGCCCTTGATGTCATCGCCTTCGAAGTAACGCAGATACGGCAGGATTTCGTCACCCCAGGAATCAACATCCTTGCCGATCGCCCGACAGCACAAATCACCTGACCGCTCGCATTGTTGTTCAACGAAGTACACGCTTTTGTCCATGCACAGCGAGGCATACCCGCTGGCGTAGCCCACTAATTCCCAGCACTCCGGACGTTCGCCCGAGGGTTGCTCACTTGCTTTCGTTTCTGTCGAGACCGAATCGCGCCATTCACACTCCAGGTGCAGGGTACGTTCAATCTCGTCCAGTTCAAGTGACTTGAGCGACGCCTTCGCGGCGCCCTCGATGCTTTGCAGCCGAAATCCTGCTTCCAGCAGTTCGCTGAGATCGGTCCATTCGAAAACGCGACGCATCGCGGCGGCATCGGCCTGCCCCCAAAAAAAACCAAACCGGGTGATGAGTCGACGGGCTTCCTCACACCCCAGCATGGTGACAATATCGCGTCGAAACTGCTCAAAGGCATGGATGGAGTGAATGACCAGGCGGCGACCGTGAAGATTCAGGTTGCCATCGCGAACCTCCACCAGTTCACCTATCTCAAGATCTGCGGCTTTCACAATGCGACCTTTCATATTGAAATACAGGTGGTTTCAAAATAGCATAACAGCCCAATCTGTCAACGGAAATCGAAACGACGTAACTGGTAGTCCGAAAACACATTAGATGATACCTGTCAAGATGGCCCCGGTTATGCTATTGCGTATTATTGGCATGGACCCCAAATGAGCCGGGGCCCGGGCAGGAAACAGGAAAAGTCGATTATGGAAAGCGAGACCCTCCAGGTCGGAACCCACCCTCTATTCACCCCGCCGCCCCTGGGGTGCCCTGCGATCACCATTCGCGTGACCGCCTTCGAACAATGGTTCCAGTGACCTGGAGGGCAAAATCACCGCCGGCTTGCAATGACGGCTCCCCCCTCCTACAGAGCGCCCATTCCCACGGGCAATCCGCCGTTGCAAGCCTCCGGTGTCAACAACACGATACTTGACACCGCACGCGCCAATCCCCTTATTTTTCCCCACTCGAACAAGGAGACCTGATGCGCTCGACCCGTAGTGGACTTGCCCGCCTGTTTCTCACGGCCTTTGTCGCCTTGCTGGTGACACTCCCGGCCGTGACTCGCCTTTCCGCCGAACCGACAAAACTCAACCCCGGGACAGAGGACGGTATTCTCGTCCTGGAATCTGACGACGGTGCGTATCGCTGGTGGTTTGACTTCCGCGTAGAGATGGATGTCGCGCATTATCACGGAGCCGACAACGATCTGTCCAGCGGCACGGAAATGCGGAACGGACGGTTGATTGTCAAAACCAGACTTCACCGGGACTGGCTGGCTAAACTGGATGTTGGTGTCAAAGGGGATGATGTCAAGGTGGAAGACGCCTGGGTGGCCTATCAGCTTGATCCAACCTCTCTGGTGACAATCGGTAATCAAAAAGAACCGTTTTCGTTCGAGGCCATGACCTCGGCGTTGCATACGACTTTCATGGAACGCGCTCTCCCTTACGCCTTTGTGCCCTGGCGATCAATCGGTCTCACGGTTGCACGTTATGAGCCGCGCTGGTCTGTTGCGGGCGGAGTTTTCGGTCAAAACGTGGATGATCACGATGCCGGTGACGACGAGGGATTCGGAATTACCGGACGGGCAACCCTGGTACCGGTCAGCGGCACAGACCGACTCCTGCATCTTGGTCTCGCCGTTACCCATCGCACGCCTGAGGCCAACGACTCGGGATCCGATGTGGTTAGCTTTTCATCGCAGCCGGAGTCACGGGTCACATCGGCAACGTATCTGAATACCGGCGATCTCGATAATACCGAGTACACCCGTGCTCTGGATGTCGAAGTCGCCGCCGTCCACGGACCGGCCTGCGTATACGGCGAGTACCTGCGCACAACCGTGGCCCGCAACGCCCCGACGGCGGATGCGGGATTTGAGGGTGGGTATATCGCGGCCACGTACTTTCTCACCGGAGAGTCACGACCCTATCGTCGAAGCACGGCCGGACTTGGCCGCGCGGTGCCAAAGAGTCCGAGAGGCGCTGTGGAGTTAGCGGTCAGATACAGCTGGCTCGACCTCAACGATCCTCGGGCCGCAGTGTTCGGCGGGAAGGAAAACAACCTTACGTTTGCTCTCAATTGGTACGCCAACCACAATGTGCGGGTGCTCACAAACGTGATCCTTGTGAACAATGATCGGTCCGCCAATGGC
>JAHIVM010000317.1 GCA_018816665.1 Candidatus Zixiibacteriota bacterium | reverse complement strand
GAACTGATAGCTTTATCTTTGATACCACTTCGGACCGGCGCAAGATCCACCGGGAATATAGTACACCGTGAAGCCGTGAGCAACAACCGCGCGGGAACACCCTTTGACAAGGTCGGTTCTTTAGACTATATACGGGAATTAGCCCACAATCTGACGACTAAGGAGCCGAGATTCCGATGATAGATTTCGCCTACACCGAAAACCAGTTGATGGTTCGTGATATGGCCCGCGAAGTGGCCTCAAAGGTGATTCTCCCCAGTATCCAGGAATATGACCGCAGCCAGAAACTCAACCCGGCGCTGTTTCCGGCCATGGCCGAGGCCAACCTGCTCGGCTTCTGCATTCCCGAGCAATACGGCGGGCTGGGGATGGACTACATTTCGCTGGGGCTTGCCTCGGAGGAGATGGAATACGGGGATACGTCGGCTCGTGTCGTCCTTTCCGTCCACATAGGCCTATACTCGCTGCCGATCCTGACCTGGGCCAACGAGGAACAGAAGCAGAAGTACCTGGTGCCGGCCGCCAAAGGCGAGAAGATCGGAACATTCGGTCTGACCGAACCGGCCGCGGGCTCCGATGTGGTCGGTCTGCAATCAACAGCCGTTCGCGACGGCGACCATTACATTTTGAACGGCGAAAAGATGTGGATCTCGCTGGCCGATGTCGCCGATTATTTTCTCGTGTTTGCCTGGACCGATTTGGAGAAGAAAAAGAACCGCGATCACACCGGCATCTCCGCCTTTATTGTCGAGCGGGACTGGGAAGGACTGACCACCGCTTCTATCCACGGCAAACTGGGCGTACGGGCCGGAAACACCGGATCGATCGCCTTCCAGGATGTCAAGGTTCCGGCGGCAAACCTCGTCCATGAAGAGGGCCAGGGGTTCAAAATCGCCATGTTCTGCCTCGACCAGGGTCGCTACACAGTCGCCGCGGGATCGTGCGGCCTGATTAAGGCCTGCCGCGATGCCTGCGTGAAATACTGCTTCGAACGCAAGACCTTCACCAAAAACATCGCCGAACATCAACTGGTCAAACAGATGGTAGCCAACATGGAAGCCGGCTACGAATACGGCACCGCCCTGTGGCAAAAAGCCGGCTGGCTGAAAAACCGGGGGCTGCGCTCCACCCGGGCCACCTCGCTCGCCAAGTGGATTGCCTGTCGCGAGGCCGAGGCCTCGGCCGCCAACGCCGTCCAGGTGTTTGGCGCCTATGGATTCTCCGATGAGTACCCGGTGGAGCGGTTCTATCGCAATGCCAAGGGCGCCTCAATCTACGAGGGTACCCGCGAAATTCATACCCTCATGCAGGCCGACTACGTGTTTGGGTTCCGCAAAGACAAGCAGTTGGATAGGGATCTACCCATCGTAGAGCAATAGGCGACCGGCGTACCGCCTGTCACAATCACAGAAGCCCGGAAGGAATCTCCCTCCGGGCTTCTTGCGGCGGGAAAAGAATCATGACCCCGCAACGGGGTTTTCGGGACACAAACCAACCGCTATGCGTTCGGCCTCCTCCCGTGTGAAATCCCCGGTTATGACCGCCTTCCCCGCCGTTATAGGAGCCTGGATAATGGGCGCCGCCAACAACTCGCCGTCGATAATCATGGCCACCCGCCGCCCGATGTTTTCCTCCGTGAATTGAGCCAGCCGCACCGCGGCGTCATCAGAAAATGTCAGCTCAACAAACGGATGGTCACCGTCGCCCGGAACCGTGGCCGCGACCACATCCTCATTTGAGAACATTATGTTTTCGTTCAGGTAAAAGGTCTGCCCCCCGCCGGCGAGCGCCATGCCGGTGAGTCCGTCGCCGGGAGCGTCGTCGGCCAGACGGAACTCCATGGTCACCCGGTCACTGCAACCCGCCAACAACAAAACACTCAGTACAAGAATCGCCGCTTTCATAATAGTCCTCCCAACCTGAGAGATTTCTGTGATCCGGAAACCACTACCCGATACATGCGCTACCGGTATGTTGGATGTTGTGATGGATATACTCCGGCAGCGAGACAATATTCGAATGCGACCGATGAAAACGGGGAGCGGAATCAGTGGTAGATAAACTTCAACCGGGTTTTGATCATGGCGTCCAGACGATCACGAAACTCATCAAATTCATCAAACCGTTCGGGCATTATCTGGTAAGTGCGGCAGGTTTTCTCAAGTGCAATTCGCACGGTATCGGCCGTCAGCTCCGACCGGCAGGAGAACCCCCCAAAGTCAAAACTCACACTGTCGTCAGGGGGCAGACAAATCGAGTCTGCGGCCAGCGAACTGTCCCAGGTGACCACGATGGTCGTTGTGTTCCTGTCGGGATAATACGTGTTGAGAGGGAAAACCCGGTCGGTCAGATCTTCGTCCTCGAAGGAAGCGAGTCCCTCGGCGAAAAACGGTTCGCAGTACACGGTCGAGCCAAGCTTGCGAACCGGTTTGACTGATTCGCAGGTGACGCGAACTACCACCGGATCATACATCTCTTCCAGACCCAGGACATCACGGGTGAGAATGCGATACGTCTGGTTGGCTCCGTGGAACTGCCTGTCGATGAGGTTTCGAGTTTGATCGCTGTTGGCGCCGATCAGATTGCCGCGCAAGATTCGGGCGTATTGACCTTTTGTCTCCAGGGTCATGGTGCTGCGGGCTATGCGGTCCGGGCCGACATGCATGGCAATCGTTCTGTTGGTCTGATTGTCCTCCGGTTCCGAGCCGCGAATGTGCCGCATCGCACCACCGTTGTCTGTAACCACCAGGACATCGATGTCCTCGATCGAATAGGGAATGGTACCGAACGGACACTGATTCTGAGTGGGATCCACCCAGATTGTGTCGCCCTCATACAGGAGCATTGCAATGACGTGATTAAATGCAAATCCGGGGTGTTCCGGGTCGGTACGTCCCTCTCCCCTGGTGAGAACCAGACAGGGGTACGCCGTCAGCCCCGCCTGCCGAAAACGTGATATCAGCAGCGTACTCATGTCTTTGCAGTCACCGTATCGACATTCGGCGGTAGCCTCGGCGGAATGCGGACGCCACCCGCCGATTCCGATT
>JAHIVM010000316.1 GCA_018816665.1 Candidatus Zixiibacteriota bacterium | reverse complement strand
CGTCCGGAGGCGGTTCGGTGAAGGTGTTTTTCCCGCCGCATGCCAACGGCCAGGTGGACACGATCTCGCTGTCCCTGCCGACCACCGGTCTGGCGATCGGAAACGATACACTCATTCTGGCGCTGGAATCCTCGTACGAGCCTGCCGGCGGCCCCCTGATGGTGTACGACACCTTGAGAGTACCGGTTGAAGTTCTAGCCGAGCCCGCCCTCTCGATAGTGGACAACGCGCTGGCTCCTGACTCGGTGTATGCCGCAGAGCCGTTCGACATATCTTTTGCCGTTGCGGTCGACCAACTGGCCGGGACGGTGGACAGCACACGCATAGTGCTGCATCTCCTGAACGCGAGCGATTCGATTCTGGCCACGCTCTACGATGATCTCACGGACTTTGCAGTCGTTGGTGTCGATACCCTGCAGTACCGCCTGATTGACATGGTTGTTCCGGAATCGGCCGTGGCCATGTCCGGTTGGTATCGCCTCGGTCTTGACCTGGCATTGGCGTCGGACGGCTACCTGTTTGTCCCGACTCCGGGACTGGATGATTCTCTGTTCGTTCTGGAGCCGGTCTCGGTAACCTACGATGCCGGATCGCTGGGACCGCTTCAGGTCTCCTCGGGAGCAGAGGTTGCTTTTGAATTCGCGGTAATGGTGAGCGGAACCGTGCCGGTGGCTCTTGATACGCTGGCCAGCCGCTTCCGAGTCGGTAACGACGGTTTCTCGGCCACTGCAGGGTTTGTGGTGCCGGGAGCCATGCTTGATCCGGGAGTCAATGTCCTGACCACGGATTTGATTGCCATTCCCACCGACCAGTTGGGCAATGATCTGACCGTATCCGCCGAGCTCCGATTCGGCGCTCCGGGGGCGGTTAATCCACTTTCCGCAATCCTGGACTTTGGCGGTCAGGTGGTCGGTGTGGAAGAACTGGCCGAAGTGCAGATTCTCGAAGTTTCCAACGAGGCCCCTAACGCACCCCGGGTCAATGCCGGCCAGGCATTCCAGATCGCCTGCAAGATCGCCAACATGTCGGCTACCGAAATGGGCACCTTTGAACTCCAGATGGTTAGCGACGGCTCCTCGGAGTTTGACCCCCGTGTGACTGTCGACGGTGTTCCCGCGGGAGACACGGTGACGGTGTTTTTTGATGTTGTGGCCGCCGTCGAATACAGCGGCTCCGAAATCTTCCGGGTGGATGTGGCCACACTGGGTGTTAATCAGCTTCCCCCGATCGACAATATCGCGGTAGTGACCATTCAGTACGCAGCGCTTCTCTCGTGGGTCGTGCTGTCACCCGCGGAGTTCGTGACGGTGGGTGACGACTTCGGCATCCTGCTCGACATCACCAATCTCGGTGAGGCCGAGGTCACCGATGCCGTCATTCGAATCAGCACTAACGGGATGGACCTGGGCGCCAAGGACACGCTATTCACCGAAACCATCGAGGTCGGCGCGACGCGAGCCATCGTTTTTACCGCGCCGACATTTGATACCATTATCACTCTTGATTTCGTGGTGATTCAACGTCCCTTTGACTTTAACAGCCAGTTACCGGCCCCGATCAGTGATACTGCCCGACGAGTGGTGCTTGCCGTGACATCGGAAGACGTCGGACTGGTGGCCGAGGCCGAATTGAGATCGTCCGGACTTGTCTCGCCGGGTACCAGCAAGGACATACTGGACCTGACGTTCATCAACGAGGGGCGATCATCCGTGACGGATATTCGACTCCAGGAGATCAACTTCAGAGTATCCGGTATCGACGGCGTACCGCTGAGTGCTCGCGATGTTTTTGTGTCCGGCGGTACCGGATTGTACGTGGATGACCAGCGGGTGGCCCGCTCGACGATCGGGGGAGACCGAATCAGGCTGCTTCTCGATGATTACGTTGTGGCGGCAGGAGACACCGCCGTGCTGACGCTGAAGGCGGCCATCGATCCTGAAGCCGCCGGCAACTTCTACGTGCAACTGATCACAAACGATATTCATGCCTGTTTTGCCAGCGGTCCGTTGCTGGGCAGGGCAGTACAGGTAGCTTCAGCATCCGGAGACAGCACGCTGTTGCGGAGCTCGTTTACAACTGTCGGCGCCGGGCTTTCAGAGTCCTTTATCGTGCGCAACAACCCGTTCAATCCTGTCGAGAGTCCGGCCGAGTTCAGATACCTGCTGAGCCGCGCTGCGGCAGCCGTGTTCCGGGTACTGACCCTCTCCGGCGAACTGGTTTACAGCCGCAGTCTGGCGGAAGGCGAGGAGGGAGGTGCCGCGGGCGAGAATGTTGTTTTCTGGGACGGACGCAATGACGACGGGGACATGGTTCTCGATGGCGTGTATGTGGCGGTGCT
>JAHIVM010000025.1 GCA_018816665.1 Candidatus Zixiibacteriota bacterium | reverse complement strand
TGAAGCTGATCTGTCCCCACATCCAGCCCGCCTCAACCCCCGCTACGTTTGCAGTCTCTCTCGCCCTGTTTTCCTGGGCCTTCCTGTATGCCATGTCCACGATGATTGAGGCGGGCTGGATGTGGGGACAGATCAGCTTCACCTCCGTCTTTCTCATCGCCCTGATCGCCCGGAGTGCTTCACACCTTCCCGTCCCCGAAACAGTCAATGATTGACCAGAAATAGATATCACAGTCCACTCTTGACATTGGATAATGCTTGACAGAGAGACGCACAGGCCGTATCTTAGTCGCGTAGGTTTCCCCACTTCCTCCTCATTGACAATGCAACCCGTTTTTTCCTCACCACTTCACCTGAGGTTCGTTCGGTTACGCCCGGCAAATGGGCCGCGCAGCATCGACATTCGCTCACTTGCGCGCAGTCGGTTCTGTCAGGGTTGACGTTTGCCCGCCGGAACACGGGGTCAACCGGGAACCACGAAATGCTCTTTACCGCCTTCACCATACTGCGACGGCGAGGAGTCTGGTGTGCGGTCTTCCCGCCGTGTTGGGGGGTAAGTCCGTCGCATCCCTGAGATGGGACGGACGATACTTCGGCCCGGCCGGTGCGCGGTGACAGGGGTTAGCCTGTCGTGCATCGGTCGGCGCTTTTGTGTAGCGGGCTACGCCTTCACGATCAACGGACGAATCTCCGCGAGCGACATCCAGGCATTTTCGTTCTGGCGAGCCAGGAACACGGCGGCCTCGGCCACTTCATCCACCGTAAGTTTCGGCCTGGTGCTCCTCGATGTGCCGTCTGACGGTTGCAGGCGGGAGCCGAATCCTGTGTCGGTCGAGGCCGGCGCCAGTACGCACACTTTGATGTTATCGTTGCGTACTTCCCCGGCAACCGACTCACTGAGAATATTCATGGCCGCTTTTGAGGCCGCATACGCCGCCATTCCCGGTACCCCCTGTTTGGCGGCCATCGATGACACATTGATAATCTGTCCGTGCCCCTGTTCCTGCATGCGCGGGATGAGCAATTGCAGACTGTGGAAGACCGCCCGACAATTGGTATTGAAGATCAGATCGTATTCGGAGTCCGTAAGATCAGCCAGCGGCTTCTGCAGACCAACCCCGGCATTGTTGATGAACACGTCGATAGCGCCGAATCGACGCCAGGCCGTATCAATGATCTTCTTCATGCCCGATCGCCGCGTGATGTCTGCGCTCACGACCGCCAGGTCGCGCCGTCCGAGCCCGAGTGATTGAGCGGTCTCGGCCAGGCGGGTCTTGTCCCGACCGCACACCACCAGACAAGCCTCCTCTATGGCGAACAGTTTTGCCATGGCCGCCCCTATGCCGCGCGAGGCCCCCGTAATGACTACCACCTTGTTTCTCAGACTGCGCATGCCGCATCCTTTCTCATTTCCATCAAGAGGCTTTTCTGTCGGAACACGAAACTTATAGCCGGAGATCCCGTCAGGGGAACCAACCCTAAAAAGAAACGTCATTGCGAGAGGCTAAGGACGTGTCTCTGACATATGTCGCTATATATATGAGACAGCCTTGCCCAACTCGCAATGACGACTTCTGATACGTGCTTTGCTAAATGCGGAACAGGTACTGCAGTTTCGAGAAAACCTGGAGGCCGGAATGCCGCCACACTGAATTCTCGAGTCCGTAGTCGCCCTGCTCGTGATGTCTGCTCCTGCTGTTAACGCCAACATAAAACACTGTGAAGGGACTGACTTTGTAGGTCAGCAACGGCTCCAGGGCCAGTCGCTTGTCGAAATCATCGTACTCGACTATGAGACGCAGGAATAACTCCCGCGAAAACTGATACGTGCCGTTCATTCTGAAAATGTAGCCGGAGTAGATTTCCTTCGCCTCATCCGGGTGCGCCGCCAGGTAGGCATCGCGATGATGCAACTGGAAGTAGTTGAGCTCAGGGACCAGCTGCAGACGTTGACCCAGCTTAAGGCTTACCCATCCGGACAGCTCCCCGGTGACTCCCATAACCGGTCGAATTTCCACGGACCGGATTGAATCCGCAGGCGCGACGCGATCCTCTACGGGAATGATCTCGTCGTAGATGCGATGCCGCTGACGGTAGATCGTCCGGCCGGTGGTGCCGGACACCCCGCACGAAAGCGCCCGGCTGGGTCGCGTGCTGAAATCAAAACTGAACCGGCTGATGCTGTTGAAAATGAACCCGTTGAATCGTTCCCGGCTGGCAACATAGCTCAACGACAGGTTGGTTTGCTTCTTCAGATCGATGGAAAGAGCGGGCCGCCACCATTCATCAATCGTGCCGTCATCAAAGTCGGCGGGATTCAGATTGATGGTTGAGTTGTAGCCGAATACGCGGGCCACTTGCATGGACACATTCCATGTTCGCAACCACTCCCGGTTCGGGCGGAAGTACAGGCTGGTATTGAAACTTAATTGCCGGGTGTCGTTTTTGGTCACAAAACCGTTGTCCACCCGAAATGTGGGACTGTAGTGCCAGTAGTCGAAGTCGAAACTCCAGAAGTCCGCGTTCCGCTCCAGACTGGCGTGTACGGCATCACCGCTGAACTCCTCACCGTCGAGCGCCACCGTCCGCTCCCCGTTGTCAAAGCGCTGGAAGGCCGTGCCGTATTGCTGAGTGGTGTCTACCAGATCGGGAGCGTTGATTTCTCGCGTGTAACTGCCCAGCACCTGCGTCTCAATCTGGTAGTACTTGCCAAACCGGAAGCGTCCATCGATCCCGTACGAGGTTCCCGATCCGGAACCATACGGTTCGCTGCCGTCCGAAACACCGTCCAGTCGGCGATCGGTGAAGCTGAAGCCGAGATAGGAATTGCTCCACAGGGCCTGGCGCGCGCGCAGGATGTTCGTGGTGGAGTTCTCCAGGCCGGCACTCACACTGAGCTGCTGAAACGGCAGGATAAGCGGCGAATTGTCGTCGCGGGCCAGCAGATAGGCAACCGACAGCTTGCCGAATTGCCCGGTGAACTTGGTGGCCAGCGAGGGATCGTTGATCGTGCGCGTGTGCACAACATTGATCCAGGTATCAAACAGATCGCTGCCCTCCTGGAAAAACGGACGGTGCTCAGAGTAGTACAGGGCAAATGTCTGGTTGACATCAATCTGACCGGCATCCGATTCGACCTGGGAAAAATCCGGGTTAGCCGTGAATTCAATTGATGAGCTTGTGGTTACGCCATAACGGACATTCAGCGATAGCTCGGCATCGGGATCATCGTTCACGTAGTCTGACCGAGGATCGTAAGTATTGCCGCGCTCCCCGGACTGATAGGCAATGATATTGGGCAAAATGTCAAGGTTGCTGCCGGGTTTGATATCCCGTATCCCGGTGAGCGTCCCCCACTGACACATCCAGCAGGGATTGTCCCGATCCTGCGCCGACCAGGAGTACCGGTAGCGATTGTCACGCTGCCGATCCCGCCAGAACCCCAGCCGCCAGGTTTGTTCCACGGTATTGGGGAAGCGCAGCGAGGCAAATGGAATCGCCAGTTCCACCTGGTAGCCCGAGTCGGTCACCGTACCGCGCGAACTGAACACGATGTCAAACGCCATGTCCTCGTTCCCGTCGGAAAGAACCCTGAGATCACCCTGCACCCCGAGCGGGTTGACAAAGATCTCGTATCCCCAATTCATATCTCCATAGGTGTCCAGCATCAACCCGATATAGTCATCGCGGAAGATGGCATCCCGGTCACACATGGAAACCCGCACCGCCGCTGAATCATCCCAGGCTATGAGAGCCACATAGAGATTGGATTCGTCATACGTCACGAGGGCCTCTGTCCTGACCGTGGGCTGCGTTTGGTCGCCGGGATCAGTTTCCACAAACCCCGTGGCGCGGGCGGCACCCACCCAACCGGGGTCGGTAAGGCGGCCATCGATATCGAACTCGGCGGAAGTCTTCTGAATATGCAATGAAGGAGAAAAGTCGGGCCGGAACTCACCCTGGGCCGTGGCCAGCGAACACAAACACAGGCAAACGGCGGCTATTCGAACACCCACGGACACCACACCACCGGTCATCAGGCACTCCTTCTTCCTCGTAGCCCTGCACCGCTGCAAGTACCCTGCTATACGAATTGAACGGCGTCAGGTTACGCCAAAAAAGGAGTATGACGTGGACCCAAAAAAAGAGCCCCGTCGAAAACGGGGCTCTGAATGCTTGCCATATGTGCGGTGACTACTTGTACGAGGCGATAGCATCGTCCCGATTATCGTAGTGCTCAAAAACCGTGATCAGGCGGGTCATAGCCAGAATCGACTCGATATTGGTGATGTTGGCCAGGACCAACCGACCACCGTCGTTTTTGACGGTAGTGAGAGCTGAGATCAACATGCCCAGACCTACCGAGTTCATCCACTCTACCTTGGACAGATCCAGGACGATGTTCTTCTTATTGCCCTTCATGTATTCGTGGATTTTGCCATGGAAGAGGGTCGTTTCGTCACCCCCCATAATCTTCCCGGAAATCTCTATGACGACAACATCACTATCAGTTATTTGATCGGTAAACTTCATCTCTGTCCACCCTTACACATATCTTCAGGTTTCTTCTTCCTCAGCCAGCAACCCAACCTGAGCGTTTGATGAGTTAAGCAATTGAAATATAGACACACCAACAGGTTGAATTGTTCCAATAATCGCCCAAGCCGCCCTCAAAAGCAAGCACTTTCAGGCTTTCCGGGCGTTCGTTCTTATCCACCTTTGATGCTTGTATGGTACGAATATACGCGCTACTTTTGGGTAATGACGTCGCTCTCCAACATTACGTGCAAAGAACTGTCAGATTCGGACTGGCCCGCTCTGGAGGAGCTCTTCGGCTCCAAAGGCGCCTGTGGCGGCTGCTGGTGTATGCACTGGCGAGTCCCCCACGGCGGTAAGGTCTGGGAGGCAGCCAAAGGAGAGCCCAATCGACAGGCCATGAAGGAACTGGTTTCCGCCGGAAAAGTCCGGGGGGTGCTTGCTTTCGACGGTTCCCGGCCGGCCGCCTGGTGTTCCTTCGGCCGACGCATTGAGTTTCCGCGGCTGGAGACGGTCAAGGCCTACCGACGCGACGATATTGAGCGCGTTTGGTGCCTCAACTGCTTTTTCATACCGGCCCCCTACCGAGGTATCGGGTTGGTTTACCGTCTGGCCGAAACGGCCATCAAGGGGATTAAACGACGGCGCGGGAGGATAGTCGAGGCCTACCCGGTGACACTGACTCGCGACGGCAACAAACTGCCGCCCGCGTTTTCGTACACCGGACCGGAGTCGGTATTCGTGCGCCTGGGCTTCACGGAAGTCCAGCGAATGTCCGCCAGCCGTCCCCTGTATCGACTGGAGCTCTGACATGGCCGGTAATCCGATCACCGTCATATTCGACCTGGGCAATGTCATCCTCCCCTTTGACCCCCTCAAACCCTGCCGGGTCCTGGCCCGTGAAACCGGAAACACCCCGGATGAAGTCGCCGACCTGATTTACGGCCACGGCCTGGAACGCGCGTTTGAGGAGGGTAAGATCGACGGTCGGGTGTTTACGCGCGAATGTGGTCGGGTACTCGGAATCAAACTCGAATATCAACGCTTTCGGAACCTGTGGGCGGACATGTTTACGGAGAATCAGGCGGTCTCCGCTCTCATTCAGTGGCTGCATTCTCGCTACCCGCTGGTTCTGCTGTCGAACACCAATGTCTGGCACTGGGAGCATGCGCTGGCGAAGTACCCGATCCTGGGGTGTTTCTCCGCGTACGTGCTCTCTTACGAGGTGGGCGTACTCAAACCGGATATTGCCATTTATCAAGCCGCCCGGAGGTGTGTTCCGGACGGCTCCGAGGCTGTGTTTATCGATGACATTCCGGCCAACGCCGAGGGTGCCGCGCAGGCCGGTATCCACGGCATCCAATTCACCGATGTGGACCGGCTTGTGCACGACCTGACCCGCTTCGGAATCGACATTCCATCCCGCGGCTAACCAAACAGCGGATTGTAGCCCAACAACCGACGCAAGTACTGAAGCTGGCCGAGATGGTAGGATTCGTGAAAGGCCAGGAAGCCGATTGCACCGCGGATTGTTTTCTCC
>JAHIVM010000315.1 GCA_018816665.1 Candidatus Zixiibacteriota bacterium | reverse complement strand
GGGGCAGACGGGGGCGTCTGCCGCCCACGGACACCTGATACCTATGTCACGGCACGCACAGGGGCGTCTGCCGCCCACGGGTTCATGTCGCATGATACACAGCATAAGATGGCTCACTGACAGTGTGTGTCAGTAAATCTGCACTTATCTCGAAGCATATACTCACCGGGTCTAGCCGGGGCAGACGGGGGCGTCTGCCGCCCACAATCGCCCGTGTTTGATCCGCACATAGATTATAGATAGCCAACCCCAATAAAAAAAGGCCGCCGGCATGCACCGACGGCCCAATATCAATATCGTGGCAGGAGTCTACTTGAAGAGGCGGGGGCGACGAGCCTCCCATTCCACAATAATCGGACTGGCCACAAATACGGAGCTGTACGTTCCAATTATCACGCCGAGAATCAGCGCGATCGAGAAGCTGCGCAGGACCTCACCGCCGACTGCCGCCAGCGTGACAACCATCAGCAACGTGGTCCCGGAAGTCATGAACGTACGAGACAGTACTTCGTTGATCGACCGGTTGACCGAGGTCACAAACTCGCCGCGACCGCGGAACTTCTTGAGATTCTCACGGATACGATCATACACCACCACCGTGTCGGTCAGCGAGTAACCGGCCAGGGTGAGCAATGCCGTAACGATGAGCAGATCAAACTCAATGCCCGCAAAGTAGCTGATACCCAGCACAGCCAGCACATCGTGGAACGTCGCCACCGTGGCCGCGATCCCGGACCGGAAGTCGAACCGGATCCAGATGTACACGATAATGCCGGCCAGTGAAATCAGAATCGCAAACATGGCATCCTTCCGGAGGCTTTCGCCCACCGCCGGACCGATGATATGCTCGGAGTCCACCGCAAAGGTGTTGCCGGGGAAACGCTCGACCATGATATCCTTAATCACGGCGACCCGCTCCTTGCTCTCACCTTCCGTTTCCGGACGTTTGGTTTTGATCATGAACGCGTTCGGTAATTTGAAATCCTTGATCGTGCTCACTTTGACATCGTCGAAAGTACCGGTAAGCGCGCCACGCAGATCATCAATGGCCACCGGTTCGGCGAAATGCCCCTGGAGCATGGCGCCACCGGCAAAATCGATACCCAGGTTGCCCCGGCCGGTACCGATCATCACGGCGGCGAAAAGACCGAGCGCTACCAACAGGATCGAAACCCCGAAGGCGATCTTGCGCGCGCCGATGAAGTTAATATTCGTATCTGGTATTATTCTGAACATTGTATTCTCATCCTCTTAGATGCTGAGTGACTTGTATCCCTTGCGGATATCAAAAATCACCTTGGTGATCACATAAGCCGTGTACAGTGAAATCAACACACCCCAGAACAGGGTAACAGCAAAGCCCTTGATCGGACCGGAGCCGAATATGAACAAAGCTCCCGCCGTGATCAGGGTGGTGACGTGCGAGTCAAAGATCGCCACAAACGCCCGCTGATAGCCGGCATCGATGGAGGCCCGCACGGTCTTGCCGGTGCGCAATTCCTCACGGATACGTTCAAAGATGAGAATGTTGGCATCCACCGAGATACCAATGGTCAGAATAATCCCGGCGATACCCGGCATGGTGAGCGTCGCGCTCAACCCGGCCATAACCGCCAGAAGGAAAAACAGGTTGAACAGCAGACCGATATCGGCAATGACGCCGGACAGGCGATAGTACAGGCCGATAAACAGCAGTACCAGAACCAGTCCGATCAGCGACGCTGAGAAGCCCTTGGAAATCGAGTCCGCACCCAGCGAGGCGCCGACGACATTCTTTTCGATAATCTCAACCGGGGCCGGCAACGCACCGGCTTCCAGCACGATCTGCATGTTTTTGGCATCTTCCACATCCGCACCCGATCCCATGGTGATTTCACCCTGGTTACGAATCTTGGACTGGATATTCGGCGCCGACTCCACGCGATCGTCGATCACAATAGCCAGCGGCTTGTTGATATGACGTCCGGTCAGCGACGCGAACCTGGCTGCACCCTCGCCGGAGAGGCGGAAGTTGACGGTGAAGCCGCCGTACTGTCCCTGGCCGAGCGAAATGGAGTGCAGGTACTTGCCTAGGAACTCGACCTTACGACGCAGCAGGTACAGCTCGTAGATTTCGCGGTTGTTGCGAATCGACGGACGAGTTGACCAGGCGAACTGGACATCGACCGGAATCACACGCTTGACTTCGGGCAGGTTGAGCCACTTGTCAAACCGCTGCTTGTCCTTTTTGTCCACCAGGAAGGCCGGCCAGCTTACGCCGGTTTCACGACTGAACAGGAACTGCTCCATGCGAGTAGAGAACGGCCTGACATCGTCTTCCACGTTCAGGTTCTCGTCAAACTCAAACGCCGAGGTATCATCGGCAGTATCGCCGGTGAGTTCCGCCAGCAGATCGCTCCCCGCCGTAACATCAACATCACCCTCGGCGGCAGCCGTTTCGGGTTCAGGAGTCGTTTCGGTCGGAGCCGCGCCTGTCTCGGCCGTGGTATCGTTCTCGGCCTGAGAAAGCTCGTACTGGTACACCACCGAGTCAATCCGGTCGATCAGCAAACGGGCGTTTTCGTTGTTTTCAAGCAGCTTGAACTCGAGTAACGCCGTCTGACCGATCAGATCCTCAGCCCGTTCAGCATCGGTATAGCCGGGCAGATCGACAATAATACGATCATTACCCTGCTTCTGGATAATCGGCTCGGCCACACCGAGACCGTCGATACGGGTTCGGATGACCTGCATCGCACGCTCAACCGCGCCCTCGCGAGCACCTTCATCCATCTCTTCCATTTTCACGCGCAGAACGACGTGAATACCTCCCTGGAGATCAAGTCCCAGGCGGATTGCACGTTGTTGCAACTGGAGCAGCTCGCCGGGAGCCGTCTCCTGCATAGCCTGCTGATCCTCGTCGGTCATCGTCCACAGTTTGAACGTGTCCAGGAAGGCAAACACCGCCAGGACGACCATCAGGAGGGTTAGTAAAATGCGCCATTTTTGGCCTGACATACAAATCCCTTTCTCAGAAAGCAGTTCCAAATATAGGTATTGTTATTTTCGAAAATTCAGCGCCACCGGATTGTACTCGAAACATCCGCGGCAGTAATCAATGGGAGAGGAATAGCTAGCTGGTGCCGGAAGGTCGGGCGCCCACCAGGGTGAACTGATGGCCGAGCTTTCCGGATACGAGGCAGGTGGAGGCTTTTATGGCCGACGGTCTGCAGGAGGAAACGAATCCGTGGGCACCGCCCGGGCCGATCAACAAATCCTGTGAATACCGACCGCTTTGATGCGACGACGGCAGCAACGTCGTAGTTGACTGCAAACAGGCTTCCTGCTCGGTGAACGGCCGACTGTCGGTACTCATACCCTCATCGGCGTCCTCGGCGTCGTGGGCCTGACCCATCGACGGTTCCTCAATCGGTGCGGGTTCCTGTTCCGGCTCGGCAGTCTGATACTCGTACAAACGAGCAGCAGCATCAGCTCCGGATACGCCCAGAGACATGATGGCCAGCAGGATTACAGCCAGACGCAAAGCGTCGCAAAGAATGTTGAAAACAGCTTTAACCATAAGAAGTTGCGGCAATATACCACCAATCAAAGATTAGTCAACGCCAATTTGCTTAGGCTTGACATCGGCGTCCCCAACCAATAGCTTAACTCGCTGGTATAGCTAGGGATATCCAGAGGTGCACGAAAGTTGCACAGACCAGGGCAGGAAATACTATATGCAGAAATCCAAGAGTCTATCGCTGCGGACACTCCTTGTCGTAGTGAGCATGCTGGTTGTCGGGGTGGGCACCTACGCCGGGCAGCCCGATAGCCGCTACAAGCTCAACAACGGCCTGGAAGTCATTCTCAAGGAAAACCACAACTCGGCCCTGGTGGCGGCCATGGTTTTTGTCCGCTCCGGCAGCCGATACGAAAGCAGATTCGAAAACGGGCTAACCCACTTTCTGGAGCATTTGCTTTTCGACGGCACCGCCACGCTGTCCCGGGAGGAACTCGATCGATCGATATCCGATCTCGGCGGCTACATCAATGCCTTTACCCGCAAGGACATGACCACGTACTTCGTGCTCATGCCCCGGCAATATATCGAGTACGGACTTGCCGTTGAGGCCGACATGTTGTTCAACTCGGTGTTTCCGGTCAAAGAAATGGCCAAAGAGCGCCGGGTAGTTATTGAGGAAATCAACAGCGCCCGTGATGCCGACGGAGCAGCGGCGGATGCGTTTTTTACCGCTAAGGCATATGCCGACACCGACTATGAACGTCCGATCATGGGCCACCGGGCGTTTATCGAACATATCCCCCGGGAAGCCATTATCGACTACTGGAAGAAATACTACACGCCGGACAACATGACCCTGCTTGTTATCGGCGGATTTGACTCGCCCGAAATGCGCAAAACCGTTGAGCGCGTATTCGGGAGTGTGACCCGGACGAAGGGCAGCGATGCAGTGGCCCCCGGAGAGCTGCATCGTACGATGGCCGATGGCAAGCAGCGATCGGGCTTCATAACCGGGCAGCACCGCTATGATACGTCCGCCGCCGTAACCTCGACTCACATCAACTTTTCCTTTTCGGCCCCGGCAGTCGCCAGCGCCGACTATCTGCCCCTGGATGTTCTGACCGCTTACCTTTCTCTGGATGACATCTCCCCGCTTGGCAACGCTCTCCGCAGCGGTCCGGAACCGTTGGCCACCGAGATGGGCGTCAGTCTCGCCACCTATCCGGAGTTCTCCCGTCTGGAAATTTCGGCTCTCACCGGACGCCCCGAGGCCGCCGACAGCATTGTCCAGACCGTCCTCAGGGAACTAGCCGGCATTGCCAACCTGACCGGTCAGGACGATATCCTCAGGGGAGTGAAAACAAGCATCCGATGCGAGAACATCTACAACGCCGACAAGCTGCACTACTACGGGTTTCTTATCGCACCGCTCATGGCCTCGGCCGGCTGGGACTTCATACAGGCCTACCCGGACCTGGTGGATACGGTCGCCTGGGAACATTGCGCGGCGACAGCCGACCGCTGGTTGACAAACCCCGACTACGTAGTAACGGTAGTCACTCCGGCCGACTCTTTGGACATCCCGTATGAACCGGCTACCTTGTCGGAGGATGAAATCCGTGAGCACATAGCCACCACGGCCTTCCCGTATTACGACACTTCGCAGGTGGCCAAAATGGTCTATCCGGCGATCGACTCGATCTCGTGGACGGTTGAGGATCCGTCGATCTATCGGCGGGAGATTCTGGAGAACGGTCTCACCGTCATAGTCAAATCCAACCCGGACAGCCGCGTGTTTGGCGTGAACGTCCTGGGCAAAAACCGCACCGCCGGCGAACCGGCTGACAGGCTGGGCATAACTGATTTTGTGAATCGCTGCCTGGAAACCGGCACCGTCAATCGACCCGGCGCCGAGTTGTCGCGGGCCCTTGCGGATATCGGCGCCAACGTAACCCTGACCGACAATCCGTGGATTCCCTATGACGATCGCTACACCACCCGCCGCTTCTCCTTCATCAAATTCGAGACTATCAACGATTACGCGGCAGCCGGCTTTGAGCTGCTGGCCGACATGGTGCTCAATCCGGCCTTTGACGCAACCGAGGTCGAAAACGTCCGAGGCAGCATGCTGGGTGTGATAGGCCGTCAGGCAGTCTCCCCGCGCGATGTTGCCCGGGATCTGTTTTACGCTACCCTCTTTCAGAACCATCCCTACGGCGGAGCCGTCATGGGAACCTCCCGGACCATCGCCGCCATCACGGTGGACGATCTCAAAGCGCACCACCGACGTTTCTATGCATCGGATAACATGATCCTGTCGATAGTGACCAGCCGCGACACTGCCGAAGTCATGTCCTGGGTGCGCGAATTGTACGGTCCGGCGACGCCATCGGGCAATCCGCCGAAAGCCGCTCGCAAACCGGAACCGGTTTTCGCTCCCCGTTCGGCCCACCTGCCGCTCGACAAAGAACAGGTTGGCATGTATGCGGGCGGCCTGCTGCCCGGCGACCGGTCCGATGACCTGGCCGACCTGCAGATTGCCACCAGCATCCTGTCCGATCGTCTACACCAAAACCTCAGAGAACGCCAGGGGCTGGCCTACTCCACTGGCGCCGGATCGCGATTCGATCGCGACTTCGGATGGTACTACCTTGCCATCCTCACCGCTGCAGACAATCGCACGCAGGCTTTCGACGGTCTCAAGCTGCAAACCAATAAGCTGTCTTACGACGGTCCCACCGAGGCCGAAGTGGCATCGGCCCGCAATCGTTTCTGGGGGAGTCTGCTCCGTTCCCAGCTCTCCCGTGTGAACCAGGCCTATTACCTGGGTGTCGATGAATATCTTGGCCGCGCACCGGGTTCCGACAACGACTTTCTGAACCGTCTGCAAACCGCAACGGCGACCTCTGTGCGCCAGGCGGCGGCCCGTTACTTCCGCACCGGGAGCTGGGTGACGGTCACAGCGGGAGGCAACGAATAGGAACCTGACAGGGGACAGGTATCTAATTCCTCAACAATGAGTTACATCGATTCACCACTCGTCGCCCCTTTTGCTTGACTTGACTCCGGTGGCACCTTACCATCGGAGTGAATCTTGCGAACAGACAAGGAAACGACAACTGAATGACTGATTCACTTGACGACGGCAGAGGTGTGTCGACGACCACTGACCGCCGAGTCATAATCCTGAAGCTGCTGGCTTTGGCCGGTTTGCTGTATCTGTTTATTCTCTCCATCACTATTCTCGGGGCATCGTTCAAGTTAGCTGGCAAGGGCTTTGCCGAATCAATATTCACGGCAACGTCAAGCCCGATTGTGGGCTTGATGATTGGGCTGCTTGCAACTGCTGTCGTGCAGTCTTCATCGACAACTACTTCGATCATTGTGGGCCTGGTGGCCAGCGGAATCGTGTCGTTTGAGTGTGCCATTCCGATGGTGATGGGAGCGAACATCGGCACGACGGTTACGAACACGATCGTATCGATGGCCCACATCTCACGGGGCGATGAATTTAAGCGGGCATTTGCCGGCTCGGTCGTCCATGACTTCTTCAATCTTTGTGCAGTAGTGATTCTCCTGCCCATGCAGATCTATTTCAATGTTGTCGGTGTGGTCGCTCAGTACCTGGGAGACGTATTCACGGGATTCTCTGGAGTCGAATTTAAGTCTCCGCTGGCTGCCATCGCAAAGCCGCTTGCCGGAAAAATCATTGCGATGACCGGCAAGTCCGCACCTATCTCCGCCATTAGTTCCGTTATTATGATGTTCGTGGCGCTGAAATACATCGTGACGGTCCTGAAGTCCCTCGTTCTGAGCAAGGTTGAGCGGTTCTTCCATCGCTACATCTTCCGAACTCCGGCTCTTGGATTGATACTGGGCATTGTACTCACGATTCTGGTGCAGTCGTCGTCTATCACCACCTCGCTGGTGGTACCGCTGCTCGGGGCGGGTGTCATCACGCTGCCACAGATTTTTCCCTACATGCTGGGCGCCAATGTGGGAACAACCGTAACCGCCTTCCTCGCCTCGCTGGTGACAGGCTCGCCGGCTGCTGTATCGGTCGCTTTCGCCCACCTGATTTTCAATGTCTACGGTATTATCATATTTTGGCCGCTGAAGCGAATTCCGATCTGGATGGCGGAAAAACTGGCGCAATCTACACAGAAATCAAAACTCTTTCCGATCCTGTATATAATCCTGGTGTTTTTCGTATTGCCGGGGACCGTCTTGTTAGTTATGAGGTAAAAAGCATATGTTCCAGAAGTTCAAAGAGCTGTTCAGTTCCGAGAATCTGTTGGACTCGGCGTACACCACCACCGTGACCATGCTCGAGTTCGACCTCAAGATGTACAATGCCGCCCGTGCGGTGTTGCGCGATCAGGACACTGCCGAGCTCCCCTTTGACATCAAAAAGATGGACCGGCAGATTAACAAGTATGAACGCGAAGTACGTCGAAACGTCCTCACCCACCTCACGGTAGCCGGCAACACGAATCTTGTTCCCGGGCTGGTCCTGGTCTCTATCGTGATTGATGTCGAGCGGATCGGTGACTACACGAAAAACATTGTCGAGCTGGCCACTATGCACGAAGAGATGCTGAAAGGTGGTCCGTTTGAAACCGCTCTCCGTGATGTTGAGAAGACCATCGACCAACACTTCCCGCTCACGATACAGGTCCTGAACACCCAGGACAAGGAGCGGGCTCGTGAAGTGATGATGGCCGAGGATACGACGGGGAAAAAGAGCGACGCCGCCGTGGAGAGTATTATCACCTCCCTGGATCACGGGTTGAGCACCAGTGATGCCGTTTGTCTGGCGCTGTATTTCCGCCACCTGAAACGCATCAACGCCCACCTGACCAACATTGTCAGCGCGATTGTCAACCCGTTCCCGAGAATTGGATTTCGTGAAAAGCCGAACGGCAATAACGACGACTGAGAGCCGGACGCTCAGGATTTGCGCTTAAGTCCCAGCCCCATCACCGCCGCCGGAAGCAGATCCTTCCGGTGGGCGATGTGAAACACCACCGCCAGAACCACATACACTGCCGCTACCTCAAGTCTGATTTGCTCGAAAATCAACTGCGCGCCAAACAAGACGACGAGCAGAAGCCCATCCAGCTTGTTAAGCTTGAGATTCACCAATACTGCAACGGCGAAAATCGATTGGGCGGCCGTCAGCAACAATTCATGCTGCTGCAGGTCGTCCAGTACGAACGGCTTGATTGCTCCGCCCGAAATAGCATATACCAGCGGAATGGTCCCGATCAACAGGGTCCATTGATTGACTTTTGATGATATCAGGGCTTTGATGGCAGCTCGGCCCGCCCCTCGCATGGCCCAGGTGATCGCAATAATAAACTCCGGGGCCTCGGAGGCTATCGGCGCCAGCCACTGCACCAGCAGGAACTTGTTGATCCCGAGAATCTCACCCGATTCCACCAGCGACTCGGCAAACGGCTCGGCCACAAAAAAGATCACGGCTCCGGAATACACAAAAAACGATACCGTCATGAAGCGCCGCATACCGGTAGTCATGTTGGCCAGGATCTTGACCGGCCCTACAAACTCCGGCTCAACCGTTTCCATCTGGGCCGCGCGACGAGTGTACATCACAAACAAGGTCACCAGAATGACCGTGTCGATCAGATTCAAACTGCCTTTGAGCGGGATGGTAAACGAATACAGGGTAGCCATCGCCAGGTAGAAAATCTCCACCTGCTGCGACTTGTCCAGCAGCAGTTCCTTCCGCTTACGAGCCAGAACGAATACAAACAGCACCGCCGGCCAGCCCAGCCCCACCAGCAGCCGGTTGGCACCGGTCATGTTAGCGATAGCATAGTGGGCCTGCTCCGGATCATGCGCCGAATTCCAGGTAAATACAAAATCAACGGCGTATTCCGGCAGCACGGCAATAAGCGCCAGGATTGCCACGGCAAGCGACTCAGACATGTCCATCTGGGCGGCCTCGGCGGCCCAGGACAGAATAAACGCCGCGCCGAAAACAGCGACACCGAACATGATCGCTCCCGTCACGGGCGCTACATGTTGATGGGCGATTCCGAAATACAGGCCCGGAACGGTGACGGCAAAGGCCACCAGCAGCAGGACATATTGCCCCGGCTCGACATGCAGTTTTTCAGTATGTTGAGACATGATATAGCAGGATAGCCTACGATGACGGCCGCTGCTTCCCTACCCCCTGATTACCATATTGACGATATCCTTGCGCAGCAGAATACCCACCAGTTGATCACCCTGGGTGACAAACACCCGCTTGACATCCTTGAATATCATCATGGCGGCCACTTCGACAATGCGCGTGTCCGGCGTGGTGACCTCATAATCCTCGCGATACAACTGCGCAACTTTGATTTTGTCTTCGCGTTTCAGCAGTTCTTCAAACGGCTCGACATCTATAGAATAATTGAGGTTCGAGATCAGCGACTTATAGTCCGGCAGAGCAGCCTTGATCAGGTCCCGATCATCAATCACTCCCAGCAGCCGGCCTCCGTGGTCAACCACGGCCAGGGCAGAGAATCGGTTGCCGAACATCCGGTTGGCCACTTCCTTGAGCGTGTCATCGGGAGTCACCGAGGCCACCCGGTGGCGCATGACGTCCTTGACCATCAGTTCCTTGTCCACCGTCACGTTGGCATCGGAAATCAATTTGACCAGTTCGGAACCCTTGGTTATGCTGAGGACCTGATCAAGGATACCGGGCGCACGAGCAAACGTCGCCAGCCCTGAGAGCGTCTGGAGATAGAGTTTGGCAATAGTCGACGGCGTCAGCAGCATGCACACCACGTGGACCGGAATACCGTCGGCCGTCTTCTCCTCGAGCCCCTGGCGGGAGATGCCGATCAGGATGTACATCTCGGACACAGCATCGGTACGCGCATGAGGAAAGGCAAAACCGTGGCCGTAGGACGTATCTTCTACCTCCTCACGCTCTCGAATACACGCCACAATAGCGTCGCAATCGACCTCAACGCCCTCGGAACGAATCATCGAGAGCATTTCCAGTACGGCATCGTCTTTGGTCCGGGCCTGAAGGTCCGTGTTGATGCGACGTTCCATTATCAGGTTAGCCAGCTTCATCGAAATTTCCCTCTTTAGTCCGCGTCTCCAGCTTCTCCTGGGCCTTGATAAGATGGGGCGACGCCACGCCACCGGATACCAGGAACTTGATTCCGTCCTCAACCGACATATTCACCGATCGTACTTCGCTGCTCGGCACCAGCACCACCATCCCCGAGACCGGAGTGGGAGTCGACGGGACAAAGCAGGTTGCATGCTGCACCTGGACGCCATCGACCTCAATCGTCAGCCGGCTCGAGACAAAACACAGAGTAAACAACCCGCGCCGCGGGTACTGAATCAGCGCAACTTCCTTGAACGAACTCTTGTCGGCATTGGTGAGACCTTCAAGAAGCTGCTTCGAGGCCGAATAGATGGGCCGAATCAGCGGCATACGCCCCATGATTCGCTCCCCGATGCGATACAGCCGATGACCCAGCAGGCTCCGGGTGACAATGCCGGCAAGCAGAATAATCAGTAGTGTGGTGAGTAGTCCCAGGCCGGTCCGGTAATACCCCAGCAGGTTGTGCAGGTACGGCTCCAGGATACCGTCAATAGCCTCAAAAAGAAACCGAAGGACGATAAAAGTGAGAATGAACGGAACCACCACCAGCACGCCGCTGATGAAATGCCGCTTGATAATCTCAACGACGGTTCTCACAGTCTACCCCAGCCTACCTCACACCGGAGAGTTTGTCGCTCCGGTGTTCCGAGTATAGGCGACCGGCCAACCGTTGTCAATTCTTTTGGAGCCGGCTCAGGGCAGGATGATCATGTCGGATATGGGGATCTGGGAGGCGAATTCCACCACCACGTTGGGCATCAGCCCGAACACCACCGTACCAATCACACCGATCAGAATGACTGTCAGGGCCGGAGCCGTGAATTCGATCCTGGGGACATCCGTTTGCGCACCGAAATACATCGTGCGAATCACGTTGGCGTAGTAGTAAAGAGCGACAACCGATGTCAGAAGACCAACCCCCACCAGCCAGTACATCCACTGGTGTACCGGATCGCTCCCGGCCTGGCGAATGGCCGCCGCAAACACGTAGAATTTGCCGAAAAATCCGGCCAGCGGCGGAATGCCGGTCAATGACAGCAGCATGATAGTCATCGAAACTGCGAGAAACGGCGATGACTTGGAGAAACCGCCGTAGTCCGGGATCTCGGCGCTGCCGGTCCGTTCCTCAATCAGGGCCACCACGGCAAAGATGCCCATGTTGGCAAACATGTACGCAAACATGTAAAACCCGACCGAGGCCAGCCCCAGCTCGTTCATCGCCAGCATACCAACCATAATGTACCCGGCATGGGCAATCGAGGAGTACGCCAGCATGCGCTTCATGTTTGTCTGGCGCACCGCCAGCACGTTGCCCACGATCATGGCCGACCCGGCCATGATCCCGACCAGCATACCCCAGTCAATCGGGGCCACAAAAGGATCGTAATAAGCAAACAGGCCGATCACCATGATTTTGGCAAACGCCACCAGCCCGGCGGCTTTGGAGGCTACCGACAGGAACGCCGTTACCGGGGTGGGAGCCCCCTGGTACACATCCGGCGCCCACTGATGGAACGGCGGGAGGGCCAGCTTAAATCCGAGGCCGGCCAGAATCGTGATGGTCGCCAGCACAAACACCATGGCCACTTTGGGATAATCCATCAGGGCCGACGCCGCCAGATTGAGCCGCATCAGGAGCAGATCCGTGCTGCCGCTGAGGCCGTACAGGAACGAGATACCGTAAAGCAACAGGGCCGATGAAAACGCGCCCACCACAAGATATTTGATCCCGGCTTCCACGGACAGTTTGTCATCTTTGAAAAACGCCGCCAGGGCAAACAGCGGAATGGTGGTCAACTCCAGACCGACATACAACGACAGCAATTCGTTGGACGAGGCCAGGAACATCATGCCAACCGTCGAAAACAACATCAGCCCCAGGAATTCTCCCCGGTGGTTGACGATTTTGTCTTTCGTGATCCCGAACGAACTTCCGATGGCCATAAACGCGGCGCACAGGAAAATCATCTTGAAAAATACCGCCATGGAATCGGCCACAAACATCTGACCGAAACCCTGACCGTGTCCGGTGAATGCCAGAACGATACCGGTAATCAGGACACCGGCCATTGCCAGGTACCCGACCGCCGACCCGCTCTTGCGCTTGGTGGCCAGATCGAAGGACAGTACCACCAGTGCCCACACGAAGAGCACAATTTCCGGCAGCATGAGCTGCAGATTATATTCGGGAAGCTGAAAGTCCATGCTATTACCTGGCCATATATTCCATCAGGTTTTCCAATGTCGCCGACACCAGATTATTGAGAGGCTTCGGATACATCCCAATCCACAGCGTCAGCACCATCAGCGGTACCACGGTCACGTATTCGCGAATGTTCATCTCGGTCAACCCACCCCACTTGGACATGTCAAACGGTCCCAGGAATACACGCTGCACCATGCGCAGCAGGTATGCAGCACCCAGCACGACACCGAGTACGGAGATTCCGGTGATGTACGGCATGTACGGGTGCACGCTGCTGGCGCCGAAAGCGCCCACAAACACCATGAACTCGGAAATGAATCCGGACATGCCCGGCAGGCCCAGCGAGGCCATCGAGAAAAACACCATGATGCTGGTATAAATCGGGAGCTTGACGCCGAGACCGCCGAAGACGGCGATTTCACGGGTGTGAGCGCGATCATAGAGCACGCCCACCAAAAGGAAGAGTCCGCCGGTGAGCAAGCCGTGCGACACCATCTGGAACATCACGCCCGAGATTGCCTGGGCCGAGTTATAGGCGGCCAGGGCCAGCATACAGTAGCCCATATGCGACACCGATGAATACGCCACCAGCTTCTTCAAATCCTTCTGAGCCAGTGACACCAGGGCGCCGTAAATAATGCCTATACCTCCCAACACCGCAATCCAGAGCGCCAGCGACTGCAGCGCATCAGGGAACATCGGCCAGCTTATCCGCAGCATGGCGTAGGTACCCATCTTGAGGAGGACACCGGCCAGAATGACCGACACCGCCGTGGGCGCCTCAACGTGAGCATCGGGTAACCAGGTGTGGAACGGCCACACCGGGACCTTGATCGCGAAGGCGATGAAGAAAAAGATGAAACAGACCATCTGCAGCACATAGGGCAGGCTGGACCCGTTTTCAATGTGCGTCAGGATATTCAGCGTATGCGGCTCGGTGTTGAAATACAGTAACAGGATTGCCACCAGCATGAAGATGGAGCCAAACAACGTATACAGGAAGAACTTGATGGCTGCGTACTCCTTGCGGGGGCCGCCCCAGACGCCGATCAGGAAGTACATCGGCACCAGCATGATCTCCCAGAACACGTAAAACAGGAAGAAATCAAGCGCCACAAACACGCCCATCATGCCCGCTTCCAGCAGCAGGAAAAAGGCGAAGTACTCCTTGACCCGCTCCTTGATGCCGAATGACGCCAGGATTGAGATAAGACTCAACAACCCCGTAAGGGCCAGCAGCGGCACAGAAAGTCCGTCCGCACCCACGTAAAACTGGATGTTGAGCGACGGAATCCATTCGAAAGGTCCTTCGACATACGCCATCGTGTCGGCCAGCGATGACGCCAGGCCCGACATGTCACGTTTGGTAAAGAAGTAGTCCCAGGTGAGCCAGATAGTCTGCACCATGGGAACCGCGCTGAAGACAGTGGCCGTCCAGCGAGCCGCCCATTTGTTGTCTTTGGGCAGCATCATGACCACCACCATCCCAACCAACGGGATCAATATGAGAGAGCTCAGTATGCCCATCTGATCATCTATCCTCCAGCGTCAACCTATTTCTCAGCTTCATATGCCCCGGCCGCAGAGTCATCGTCCCCTGAGCGCCTGGCGGTAAATCCCAGTAGCAACGCGCCGCCGGCAAACAATGCCACTAGCAACGGCCACCAATTATTGACAAAAATCTTGGCGATACCAAAGATCACTATCATCAACAGTACAAACAGTGCGTAGAACTGCACCTGCCCGGCCTGCATATAACGCATGCCCGCCGCGCTCTTACGGACAATCCAGCCGGCACCGTTCACGGCGCCGTCGATAATCCACTTGTCAAACCACATCTTCGCATCCGACCAGAGCATGGTCAGCCAGGCGGCACCGTTGACAATGCCGTCAACCACGCGGGCGTCAAACGTCCACAGGAACCGGCCGATAGCCATAATCGGACGGATGAGAATCAGATCGTAGAGTTCGTCGAAATACCACTTGTTCAACAGGAACGTATGGATGGGCCGGAATCTTTCGGCCACTTTGTCGGCATCAATCGCCTTCTTGTAGAATACGAAGTACGCCAGGATGATACCGGAGAGACCTACCGTGGTTGCAATGAGCATACCCAACACGTCCACATGGGTGTGGTACGGCTCGGCGTGGAAAGCGAATTCACCGATTCCCGGAAGTCCCGGAATTCCTACCCAGCCTGCGCCTATTGCCAGGAGCGACAGGAAGGCCAGTGGGTAGGACATACTCTTCGGCGATTCGTGAGCATGCTCGTAGCGATGTTCGTCACGAGGTTTGCCGAAGAAAGTCAGGAAGCACAGGCGCCACATATAAAACGCCGTCATGAAGGCCACCGCCAGCGTCAACACATAAAACACCGGGTGGCCGTGCGTCGATGCGACGATTTCATCCTTTGAGAAGAATCCGGCGAGCGGTGGAATTCCCGCGATTGACAACGATGCTATACAGAAAGCCGGCGCCGTGATTTTCATCTTTTTCCAGAGACCGCCCATCTCCTGAATATCGTTGGTATGCACCGCGTGAATAACCGAACCCGCCCCGAGGAACAACAGGCCCTTGAAAAATGCGTGCGTCATCAGGTGGAACGTCCCGGCGTAAAAACCGGGCGAGTGATGACCGTGCGCCGTATCGACACCGTACAGGCCGAGCGCCATGATCATGTAGCCGAGCTGTGACACGGTCGAATACGCCAGTACCCGTTTAATATCGTTCTGGACAAGAGCGATCGTGGCGGCAATAAACGATGTCGTGATACCTATAATTGCCACTACCAGCGAGGCATCGGCCGAATGCACAAACACGTTCATCGAACGGGCGACCAGATACACACCCGCCGCCACCATGGTTGCAGCATGGATCAAGGCTGAAACGGGCGTGGGACCTTCCATAGCATCGGGAAGCCACACATGCAACGGGAACTGCGCCGATTTGCCAACCGCGCCGCAGAACAGGAAGATCGCAGCCATGGTAAGGACACCCGCCGGCATAACCCCGTCTCCGAGCGCCTGAAACACACCCTGGTAGTTGAATGTCTGGCAATAAGTGCCGATCAGCAGCAGTCCGACAATAAACCCAAGGTCACCTATACGGGTGGTAATGAACGCCTTCTTGCCGGCGTCGGCCGCACTCTTTTTCTCAAACCAGAACCCGATCAGCAGGTAGCTTGTCAGACCAACCAGTTCCCAGAAGATGAAAATCATGAAGAAATTGTTGGCCAGCACCAGCCCGAGCATCGAAAACAAAAAGAGCGAAAGGTACGAAAAGAACCGACTGAACCGGGGATCCCCGTGCATGTACCCCAGCGAGTATATCTGCACGCAGGAACCGACCGTGGTAACCACGATCAGCATGATCGCCGTCAGGGGATCAACCAGGATACCTACTTCGAAATTCAGCGCCGCGAAGGACGTCAGATGGAAAAATATCTCATACGGCGCACCGTCACGCGCGATGGTCTCAAAGAGAATCCAAACCGACATCACCCACGAGGTGAGGATCATTGCAATCGAGAAGCCCGATGCAACCTTCTCATTCCAGCGCAGGAAAAAGACGATCATCGCAAACGCGAATAACGGTAACAGCGGTATCAGAAATGCAAACTCAGTCATCCCCAGCACCTACCATTTCATGATCGAGTAGTTATCGGTGTCAATGCCGCGCCAGTTGCGATAGATCAGCAGCACGATCGCCAGGCCTATAGTCGCTTCGGCAGCCGCCACCGCCACGATGAAGATCGCAAACATCTGTCCGGCCAGATCGCCGGTGATCACATACTTATTGAAGGCCACGAAATTGATGTTAGCGGCATTAAACATCAATTCCAGCGACATCAGGATACCAACCGTATTCCGTCGTGTGATAACACCAAACAATCCGATGGCGAACAGAATACCGGCCAGAATCAGGTAATACTGCATCAGGCTTTCTCCTTTCGCGCCAGGACAATTGCGCCGATCATCGCGGCCACCAGCAGAATCGATATCACTTCAAACGGCAGCACGTACTTGGTCATCAGCAGCTTGCCGATCGTCATGACGTTTTCGACAGGCAACGGGGTCTTGGCCCACCGCCACATGTCGGTACCGCTGAGAACCAGAATGATACCGAGCACAAACGCCGTGCAGCCCAGGAAGGCCAGCATGGCATGCTTGTTGGTCTGCGGAATCTGCTTGTCGGCCAGGTCTCGCGTCAACATGATGGCAAAAATCATCAGCACCGACACCGCCCCGACATAAATCAGCACCTGGGCAACAGCCAGGAACTCGGCATCGAGCGTGATAAATATCCCCGCCACGGCCGTCAGACACAGCATCAGGAACAGGGCGCAGTGGAAGATATTCCGCAGCGACACAACCAGGAATCCCGATACCACGACAACAATCGCGAGAATCCAGAACATGATTCCTACCGATGCGTGTTCAGCCATTACTTGTCCTCTTCCTTGCCGGTGTCGCCGGAAGGCGTATCGGTCGATGTAGCATCTTTCGCCTCTGCAGCCTTGGTCTCAGGATTCACGTCGCCGGTCGACGCCGGAGCAACGTCGGGTTTGGCCTCCGCCGGTTTCGTCGCGGCATCGGCCTCGGGCGGCGTCTTCGGCTCTTTCTTCTTCCGCGTGTCGACATAGTCAACGTTGCGGCCCATTTCCTGTAACTTATCCTTATCCCAGATCAAATCACTTTTGTTCAGGGTGGAGAACTCGTATTCGGTGGACATTTCTATCGCACAGAAGTTGCAGGCCTCCACACACAGGCCGCAGAAACAGCACAGCATGTGGTCGACCTCGAATCTGGCCAGATATCTCTTTTTGTCCTCGCCGCGGGGGGCATCGATATCGATAGCGGCGGTCGGGCAGGCGCGCATGCACAACTGGCACGCGGTGCAATTGAGTTCACCGGTCTCCTTGTCGGAGAGCAGCACCACAATGCCGCGTGACTTTTCGGGCATGGTCCATTTCTCTTCCGGGTACTGGATGGTAATCGCGTGCCGCCCCAGATGCTTGCCGGCAATTCCCAGACCGCGGATCAATTCAACAAAGCTTTTCAGAACGCCCATGGCATGTCACCCTATCGTTACCAGTACCACCCGAGATATTTGAAGGCCGCGCCGACCAGCAGATTGGCAAACGTCAGCGGCACCAGGAACTTCCACGCAAACTCCATCAACTGGTCAACCCGAAGGCGCGGATAACTCCAGCGGAACAACATCAGCAGGAGCACCACCAACAACGTTTTGCCCAGGAACCACAACCACGAGGGCAGCAGCCAGCCGTTCCAGCCGCCGAAAAACAGGGTCACGGCAATGGCCGACACCGTAAACATATTCACGAACTCCGCCAGGAAAAACATGGCGAACTTCATACCCGAATATTCAATATTGAAACCGGCCACCAGCTCGTGCTCGGCCTCGGGAAGGTCAAACGGAACGCGGTTGGCCTCGGCGGTCGCCGCGATGATGTACGTGATAAAAGCGATCGGGCCGAAGGGCAGCTTGAAAATAAACCAGTTGAAGATCATGCCCGATTGAGACTCGACAATATCCACCATGGAAAGCGACCCGGAGTACACTATCACTACCAGGATCGACGCCACCATCGGGATTTCATAACTGACCATCTGCGCCGCCGAACGCATCCCGCCCAGCAGCGCATACTTGTTGTTGGAACCCCATCCGGCCATAAGCAGTGAAATAATCGTGAACGTCGTCACGGCCATGATATAGAGGATACCGATATTGAAGTCGGCAACAATGAGTCCGTCGCCGAAGGGGATGACGATATACGCCAGGAAGGCCGCCACAAAACAGATGACCGGGGCCCAGAAAAACACAAACTTGTCGCGATTGGTTACCCGGACATCTTCCTTCTGCAGCAATTTGATGGCATCCATGATCGTCTGGTACCAGCCGTGCCAGCCGTTCCGCATGGGACCGAAACGCTGCTGGACATGGGCGGAGATTTTGCGCTCCCACCAGACCAGGAACAGCGCGATCACACTCAGCGCGCCGAACATCATGGCGCCCAGCATCAGGTAGGTGACAACAGACAGCCACGGTTCGCCGAGGCCGGTCGACACCAGTAAGTCGTGAAGCCAGCTGAAAATGTGCTTCAACTCTAGTCGTTCCATCAGCGATCCACCTCGGGCAGAATGACGTCAAAGGTTGCAAAAATCGCGACCAGATCGGCAATCAGGTAGCCCTTGCCCCGGACGATCTCGGGCAGGAACTGCAACTGGTTGTACGACCCGCCGCGCAACTTCACGCGCAACGGCTTTTTGTCACCGTTAGACTGTATGTAGATACCCATCTCACCGCGCGAGTTCTCAATACGGGTGTAAATCTCGCCCGCCGGCGGCTTGAAGTTGGCCTTGATTTTGGTCCGTGTCTCGCCCTCGGGGAGACCATCAAGTGCCTGCCGCACTATCTTGATAGACTGGCGAATTTCCTCCAGACGAACCAGGTACCGGGCGTAACAATCACCCTCCTGGGCAATCGGGACCTCAAAGTCAAAACGATCGTATATCGAATACGGATCATCTTTCCGCAAATCGTGAGCCACCCCGCAGGCACGCAGCACCGGCCCGGTCACACCCCAGGCAAGGGCGTGGTCGGCCTCGGCCGTACCGATACCCTTCAGGCGGGCAAGCCAGATCGGGTTGTTGTTCAGAATTCCCGTGTAGTCGCTCATTTTGCCTTCGATAACATCCAGGGCCGAGCGGCATTTGGGAACGAAGTCTATCGGCAGATCGTTGGCCACGCCGCCGATTCGGAAGTAGTTATAGGTCAACCGCTGGCCGCAGGTCTCTTCAAAAAGGTCGATAATCAGCTCGCGTTCGCGCAGACCCCACAGGAACGGTGTCAGGGCGCCGCAGTCCATAGCCGTGGTGCCGTAAAAAATCAGGTGCGAGGCGATGCGGTTGAGCTCCAGCATGATAACACGGATATACTCGGCCCGCTCGGGCACTTCTACCTCGGCCAGCCGCTCAGTCGCGAGACAGAACAACTCGTTGGTAGACATCGCCGTCACATACTCGAAGCGATCCATCATGGGGATGCACTGCGGATACGTGCGGTTTTCGCAAATCTTCTCAATTGCGCGGTGGAGGTAGCCGATGACCGGTTCCGCATCAACTATCTGCTCACCGTTCATGGTCAGCATCAGCCGACACACCCCGTGCGTGGAGGGGTGGACCGGTCCCATGTTGACAACAAATTCTTCCGTCCTCAGGTCGCCCATTCTTACCTCTCCGGCATCCGAATGAAATCCGGGGCATCCCAGTTTTTGAGCATCGGATGACCCTGATCCCAGTCATCCGGTAGCAGGAACCGTTTCAGGTTGCCGTGATTGCGCACGTTGATCCCGTACAGTTCCCAGGCTTCTCGTTCGTACCAGTTGATGCCCGGCCAGACTTCCTGTATGGAGTCGATCTCGGCCTTGTCGTAGGGCAGCGAGAACTTAAAGTCCAACCGTGATTTTGTTTTTGAGGAAGCTATCGAATAGACCACTTCCAGGTGCTCGCCGGTATCCACGCCGCCCATGCTGCAGAGATAGTCAAACTGCAACCGGGAGTCATCGCGCAGCGCCCTGGCCACGTCAAGCAGGTCACCGGGCTGAATTTCAAACATCGGATCATACCGACCCGTGTCCAGAAGCTTCAGTTTCCCGTCAAAGTGCCCGCCAACGTATGCTGTCAGCTCTTCTTTGGTCATCCTACTTTTCCTGCCAGTCGGAAAGCTTTTGCTTTTTGATCTTCTCAGCGAGGGTCAAACACCCCTCCAGAAGGGACTCGGGTCGCGGGGGACATCCGGGGATGTAAACGTCAACCGGAAGAATATGGTCCACACCCTTTTCAACCGCGTAGCTGTCATAATAGAAAGGCCCGCCCTTGATCGTGCAACCGCCCATGGCGATCACATATCTCGGCTCGGCCATCTGATCGTACACTTTGCGCAGCCGGGGCGCCATTTTCTTCGTGATCGTACCGGCTGTTATAATGAGGTCGGCCTGGCGCGGCGTGGCGCGGAAAATCATGCCCAGGCGGTCAAAGTCATACCGTGAGGCACCGGTGCACATCAACTCGATTGCGCAACAGGCGGTCCCAAACAGCATGTACCACATTGAACAGGCCTGACCGTAGTGCAGAATACGCTCCACCGAGGTTGCCACAATGCCGCCGCCGGGGAAGGACTCCGCGTATATTGGTAGTTTTTTGACTAGACCCATTTAAGCACTCCCTTTTTCCAGGCGTAGAAGAGGCCAAAGAAAAGAATCATCAGAAACAGAGTAACCTCCACCAAGGCAAACAGTCCCAGTTGTCCGAACGCCACCGCCCAGGGAAAAAGGAAGATGGCTTCTACATCAAAAATCACGAAAATCAGGGCGAAGATGTAGAAACGGTTATTGAACTGGATCCACGACGGCCCCACAGTTTCTTCCGCACACTCGTAGGTAACGTTTTTCTCAGGGTACGGATTATGGGGGCGTAACAGGCGGGAAATACCGAAAGTTATGAGTACGATGCCGATCCCGGCCACCGCAAATAAGAGAACTGCCAGATATTCAGACATGTCCTACAACCCTTCTCACCCGGCCAGTCACTATTGTGACTGATTTCACAAGTCTCTGAAGCAACGAAGTAAGCCCGTAACGGTCGAAAGTCAAGCCCTTTTTTGCCGCTTTCAAACGGGCAAGTCGTTTATATACAAGCGGTCCCGTAACTTAAGTCAGAGGCGAAAAAAAGTGCCGGACAGCCACGGCAAGCGACTGTTTTCACACGCCCCGGTATCCACATGACCGGTCACTTCCAGTCATGACATCGCCCTCCACGCAACCTGGCCGAAACACCGTCTCACTCGGTCAGACAACCGCCACAGCCTCGATCTCTACCCTGGCGTCTTTCGGTAAACGGCATACCTGAAAACAAGCCCGGGCCGGCGGCTCCGACGGGAAGTACCTGGCATACACTTCATTGACCGCGCCAAAATCGGCCATGTCCACGAGGTAGATCGTCGCCTTGACAACGCCACCAAAATCCGTCCCCCCGGCCTTCAGCACCGCTCCCAGGTTTTCCATCACCTGAACACACTGTTCGGCGGCCGACGTACCTACCATTTCGCCCGTTTCGGGACTCAACGGAATCTGGCCGGAGCAAAACAGGAACGTCTTACCGGAGGCGGCGATGGCCTGCGAGTACGGCCCCACGGCAGCCGGGGCTTTATCTGAATGGACGACTTCTCTCATATCACCCTCCTGTTAAACGAGATCATTGGCCGGAATATGGGGAGTGCAACGGGACTTTTCAACGGTTTTGTCGACTATCTGTCTCCCCCTCGGACCCGACCACGGCAGATACCTGCGGACGATCGACCGGCCCGGTCAAAAAAAAACTCCGGAAACCGGAGCGACTACGAGGGAGAATCTGTCAGAGAAGCGGGGATATTACATTTCGGCCAGGCCCGACGGCCCCATCAGTTCGCAGAACCCGCGGAGGATCTCTTCATCGTAGGCACCCTTCAGGGCAAACATGATCCTGAGCGCCGGGTACGTTTCCATAGCCCGCTGGTATACTCGCTCAGTGGTCATGGCATCGAAGGAATCAACAATCGCCACGATCCGCGAATACACATGCATCTCGTTCAGGGCAAGGCCGTGGGGGTAGCCGCGACGGTCCCCGCGTTCATGATGCTGCAAAACCGGGTAATACGATTCTTCAGAAACCATCGAACTGTCCTGCAGGATATCAACACCCCATTTTGGGTGCTTGCGCATGATCTCAAATTCGATGGGCGACAGCGCCCCTCTTTTGTTCAGGATCCGATCGGAGATTTTCGACTTGCCCACGTCGTGAAGCAACGCCCCCATGCCGAGGTCGTTGAGGAATTGCTCGTCGTTGAAGCCCATCTGCTGGGCCAGGGCAATGGCAAAGGTACACACGTTCACCGAGTGCGTGTACGTGTAGTAGTCAAACGAGGTGATTTTCAGCAGACTGAGGAAGGCCTCTCGCCCCTTCAGAATATAGCCCACCGTGTTAGACACCATATCCTGCGACCGTTTGATGTTCTCGCCGTACGTGGGATTGCTCAACACGTCTTTCACCAGACTGGTCGACGTGTCATAGAGAATGCCTGCTTTTTTCTCTTCCAGAACGGTGGGATCATTCAGAATGGTATTGAGATTGGCCTCAATATAATGCTGATAGGCCCCCCGATTCTCAAAGGAGATAAACAGCCGGTCAACGCGATTCTCCAGCAGCCGCTGGCGGGTGCGCTCGGTAAATGCCAGGTGGGCCGAGCGGTACAGCACCAACTGGCTGTTGACTGGCAGGTACAGGTCGAATTCCAGGATAGAGTCCACCCGGAGCGAATCCAGAAGGATAGGCACGAACTTTTCTTCGGTTCTGTTCTTGATCGCAGTCGATGTCATAAACACATACCAATCCGACCCCGCTCCAGGCTCCTTACGTCAAAAACGGACTGAGGCCGGTTAGGAAGATTATCGGCAAATATCATTTCAGACTTGAAACCAAAGGAAAATAGCCGGGCATCAGGCAACCCGGCTACATTCTCAGAGGGGAGGGAGGAAACTGGCGCCTAGGCGCCGTAGCTTTTGACGGTCGTCAGGACGGACTGGAGACGAACCGTAATGTCGGACAGGATTTTGGAATACCGGCGCAGCAACTCGGAGTACTGCCAGCGCATCTGGAAGGCTTTTTCGGGAAAATCAAACATCTCCAGCAGGGCCGACTTGTACACTTCATCGATATAATTGACAACATCGTAGGGATAATCGGTGACATTGGGATCCTGCACCTCACCCTTGCTGATGCGATCCCGGTACACCTCGATCTTTTCCAGAACCACCGTTCCAAAACACCACGGCGTCATGACCACACCCAGGTTGGCGCCGTCGGAATAGAACCGTCGGATAGTGCGCATCATCAGGTCGACAATGACACCTCGGGCGGCATAGTAAGCCAGCGTCTCGGCCCGGTCGGTCGGCGTTTCGGCAATCTTCTGGTTGAGCACCTTGCGCTCGGCGGCAGCTCTATCGTAGGTGGCGCGAAGGAAACCGTAGAAATCCTCGAAGTACACTTTGGTGTTTTCAGACAGTGACATTATATAGAAGCCCTTTTCGTCCGAGCGGACTTTCGGCTCCTGATTGGCGCTGAGTCTCTCGTTGGAAAATCCCCGCTGGTATCTACTGTCTAGCATAACGTCTCCTTCGCCTGTTGTGTCTACTGCAGCTTCCTACTGCATACGCTGTGCCGGAGCCGTCCAAACCGGTCGGAACTCCCCGACTCCCCGCTAAGGCATTGTCTGATACGGCGAACCGGCAAGACAAGCATGATGCACTCGTTTGCAGCCGGCCGACGCCGCTACGCAATCCCTTGCGCGGATAAGCAGACGAATGCTACTTGTACACCCGATTGCACGCCGAGAGCGTCTTTAGCCTTGTGCGAAAATTGCACAATGCCCCCCGAATTTCTCCCGCTCGACCGATTGGGACAAAAAAAATCCGTGGACAGGACGATAATCTCAGCAGATATTAATAGGTAACTTCACATCAATTTTTGCCAGAGGACCGTATGAGCGACTCCAGGAATTCCTCTGCGGACAGGAAGACAGCCCGACACAAGGTAAAGCGCCGTGGACGGGTGTCCGATTGGGACGATGAAAACGAAGTCCGCGCCTCAAAAATCAACAAGTCCAAAAAGAAAACCCGGCGACAGTCCAAACGGCTGATCGATCTGGTCGATGTCGCCGATATCGATGACCTGGTTCTTGAGGTCGAGGAGTAAAGCCTTCAACATAAACAGACTGCCCCGGGGCGGCCGATAACTTCGGCCGCCTTTTCCTTTGACATTCCCGCCTCGCCCCCGTTATTGAAGCAGAAGTTGCCCACTCTCAGTCACGGAAATGTAAAAGGTATGAAATGCCCGCGCCCGATGTCGCTCATTCTGGTGAGCCTGTTTTGCGTTTTCGGAATCTGGCTTGACGGATGTTCGAAAAGTACGTCGATAGACGTTCGCTCACCGGAGATTGTCGTTACGCCGACCAGCCTGGACTTCTCAGCTCGTGCCCTGGGCAATCCGCCGCAGCAAAAACTGCTGGTCAAAAATGTGGGCGGCGGGAATCTGTCCTTCACCGCAACTAACTCGAGTTCCTGGCTGACCCTCAACCCCATCCTGATCGATACGATATTCGTCAATGTGCTCTCGGAGAGCCTCGAACCGGGCACGTACTATGACACCATTGAGATAATCGATCCCGACGCCGTCAACTCGCCTCAATATGTGCCGGTGACTCTGGAGGTCCGTAACGCTCTGACAGTTGTCAGCGATTCCCTGCACTTCATGGCGGCCTCGGGCGGCGCTAACCCCGATTCGCAGTATATCCGGATCAGCGGTGTCGCCGGCGGCCAGATCCACTTTGACCTTGCGAGTGCGGCTGGCTGGCTAACCCTTTCCCATGTCAGCGGTCAAACACCGGATTCGATTCAGATCGATGCCGACATCACGGGCCTGCCCACAGGGATTCATCGCGACAGCGTGGTCATCACCTCGCCTGATCTGCCCTCGGAACGGGTTGTGGTAACCTGCGTGCTGGTGATCAACTCATGGGAATTGCGTAACTCGGGAGTATTGGCCAGCGTCAATCTGCGCGGGGTTGCCTTCCGAAACAGTCAGGCCGGATGGATCTCCGGTGTGATTCCCTCCACGACAGAAGTAGGTACCGTTTACAAAACCGTCAACGGCGGAGAGTCCTGGACACTTGCGCTGCGCAGTGACTACCGTTC